>JAHEKK010000484.1 GCA_024638395.1 Gemmatimonadota bacterium
CGACCTCGAGGGCCCTGATGGCCAGGGCCGCATTGGTGGCCTGGTGGGCCCCCAGCAGCGGCGTCTCCACCTCAAGGGGACCCCAGCGCTCCGTTGCGAGGACGAATCGAGTCGATCGGGGCCCCAAACGGAGCTCCGAGACGTCCTTCCAGGGATCGACCACGGTGAGGGGGGCCCCTACCGTCCGGGCACGCTCCCGGAACATGGCCAGGATCCCCGGCCTCCGCTCCGCCGTCACGACGGGGACACCCGCCTTGATGATGCCCGCCTTCTCACGGGCGATCTCGTCCAGCGTATCGCCCAGATAATCCTGGTGGTCCATGGCCACGTTGGTGATGGCCGTGACCTCGGGGTGCACGACGTTGGTGGCGTCGAGGCGGCCGCCCAACCCCACTTCGATTGCGGCGACCTCCACCCCCTCCTGCCGGAAGGTCTCGAAGGCCAGGAGTGTCGCCGCTTCGAAGAAGGAAACCTCGAGGTCGCGGATCAGAGGGGCCAACGTCCGGGCTATGTCCAGGAGGGTGTCCTCAGCCACCGGCCGGCCGTCCACCACGATCCGCTCCCGGAATGAGCAGAGGTGGGGTGAGGTATAGAGTCCGGATCGGCGACCGGCTCCCCGGAAGACGGACGCCCAGATGGACGCCACCGATCCCTTGCCGTTCGTGCCCCCTACGTGGAGGCATCGGTAGGTGCGGTGGGGATCGCCCAGAGCGGCCAGTGCCTGCTCCATCCGCTCGAGCCCCCACTCCACTTTCCACTCGACCCTGGGGAATAGGGCCTCGATGAGGGGATCGGGCCCCAGGGGACCTGGGCTGGGGAGCGGGAGCGGCACGTCGGAGCTCAGCCCTGGGGTTTCCACCCCGCATGCATGTGGCGGAGGAGTTGTGCGACGGTCCTCTTCAACTCCCGGCGGTCTACGACCTGGTCCACCATGCCGTGGTCCTGCAGGAACTCGGCGCTTTGGAACCCCTTGGGGAGCTCCTGCTTGATGGTTTCTTCGATCACCCGGGGTCCCGCGAAGCCAACGAGGGCGCCCGGCTCGGCGATGTTGACGTCCCCCAACATGGCGTAGGAGGCCGTGACGCCCCCGGTGGTGGGGTCCGTGAGTAGAGAGATGTAGGGAAGCCCCCGCTCGTGGAGGCGAGCGAGGACGGCAGACGTCTTGGCCATCTGCATGAGAGAGAAGATCCCCTCCATCATCCGGGCCCCACCCGACGCGCTGACGACGATCAGGGGCATGGCCTGATCCAGCGCGTCTCGACCCGCCCTTGCGATCTTCTCCCCCACGACGGACCCCATGGATCCGCCGATGAACGAGAAGTCCACGACGGCCAGGGAGACCGGTATTCCCTCGATGCGCCCCCTGCCTGTGATCACGGCCTCGTTGCGCCCGGTCTTCTCGCGGGCCGCGGCTAGCCGGTCCTTGTAGGCCTTCAGGTCGGTGAACTGGAGGGGGTCGCCGCTCATCAGGTGGGCGTCCCGTTCCTCGAAGGAGCCGGAATCGAGCAGCAGGTCCACGTAGCGCAGGGCACCGATCCTGAAGTGGTGACCGCATTCCGGGCAGACATGGAGGTTCTGGGTCAGCTTCTCCCGGTAGAGGATCTCGCCGCAGCCGGTGCATTTGTCGAAGACATCTGACGGCACGTCTCGCCGGTCACCGGACGTGAGAGGCTTCTTCTTCTTCTGGAACCAGGCCAAAAAGGACCCCCTTGGAGAGGCCGACGAAGCACGCGGAGCGACCCTGCCGCTACGGTTCCTCGTTGGCTACCCGGATCATGATTCCGGCCGCCAACCACGACATCAGGAGAAACGACCCTCCGTAGCTGATGAACGGGAGTGGGATCCCCGTGATGGGAACCAGCCCGATCGTCATGCCGACGTTGACGAATACATGGGTCAACCAGGCCCCCAACGTACCGAAGATGACCAGACCGGCAAAGGGATCCCTGGACCCCTCGGCCATCTTGATCATCTGGCTGAAGGCATAGAGGAAGAGAAGCAGGGTGAGGGAGGTGCCCACAAACCCGAATTCCTCCCCCACGACCCCGAAGATGAAGTCCGTGTGCTGCTCGGGGAGGAAGTCGAGGCGCTTCTGGGTCCCAAGGGTAAACCCCTTTCCGAAGAGCCCCCCACTCCCCACCGCCACCTTGGACTGGATCAGTTGCCATCCCGCTCCCTGGGGGTCGACGCTCGGGTCCAGGAAGACGAGGATGCGGTTCTTCTGGTAGTTGGCCAACGAGGACCACAAGGGGCCGGCGATGGTGCCGGCCGCCACGTTGGCCATGAACACGGCGACCGACTCCGACAGATCCAGGCGGAACCTGTAGAGGTAGAGGCCCGCAAACAGCAAGATCACGTATGCGGACCAAAGGCGGGTATCGAAGGACAGGACGAGGGCGAACCCCGGAGAGGCCAGGAGCAGGAGGATCGGCCAGGGGGTGCCTGCCCAGAACAGGGAAGCGAAGAGAATGCCGATGAACGCGAGGGCGGTACCCAGGTCGGGCTGAAGGACGACCAGCGCCAGGGGGACACCCACGATGGCCGCCGGGGTGAGGAGGTCCCTCAGGTCCCTCGGAGGGCGGTCACGGGAGCTCAGGACCCTGGCCAGGTAGAGTATCGTGGCGATCTTCGCCGCCTCGGAGGGCTGGAAGCGGAAGCCCCCGATGGAGAGGAAGGCCTTCACGCCGGACGCGGTGCCGGCTCCCGTCCCCACCGCCAACGTCACGCCCAGAACCGCGGTCCAGAAGATGAAGGCCGGAAGAGAGATCCACTCGAACCACCGGGTGGGGACCCGGGCCACGACCACGAACCCTGCCAGCGCGGCGACGAGCAGTGCTCCGTGGCGCATCCATATCCGTTGCGTGATGGGGCTCGGGGCGTTCAACACCCCCGCCGAGTAGATCATTGCCAGCCCCCAGACGGACAGGGCCAGCAAGGCCAACGCGAATCTGGGCTCCCTGCTCCACGCAGGACGAACCTTCCTCACCGGCGGAACCCCCAGCTCGCGTCCCGCCCCGCTCGTATGTGCTCGCGTAGCGTCTGAACGCGATCGTGGGGTATCCCGTGCTTCGATCGGAGATAGAAATCGGCCACCTTGGACATGATGGGAGCCGCGATGCCCGAACCGCTATCACCGAACTCGACCAGAACCACCACGACGATTTCGGGATCTCCTCCCTTTTGACCGGCCATCCCGGCGAACCACGCATGGTTGGGCCGCCCGCCACCGCTCTGGGCCGTCCCCGTCTTACCCATCACGTCAAAGAACTCCAGTGAAGCCATATGCGCGGTGCCCCCCTGCTGGGTCACACGGCGAAGTCCCTCACGGATGGACTCGAGAGACTCGTGGGACACATCAAGGCGCCACGCCTCGCCTCCCGATGCACCCTGGTAGACGGTCGGCGCCGGGGCCGACCCATCCTTGGCAATGGCCAAGAGGAACTGGGCCATTTTGATGGGCGTCTGATCGTTGGGGCCCTGTCCGAGCGACAGGTTGAGCACCTCCCCCTCGGTGGGCCGGTATCCGTACCGGTCCTCCCAGAACTCGGTTCCCGAAGGAAACGTGCCGGGCAACTCCTGGGGCAGGTCGACGTCG
>JAHEKK010000023.1:0-13785 GCA_024638395.1 Gemmatimonadota bacterium
GCCTGCACCGAGGCCCAGAACCGGTTGGCCTCGCTGATCAAGTCACGAGTTCCGTCGGTGGAGCGTATCCGCTTCGCGAATTCGGGCACGGAGGCCGTGATGCAGGCCGTCCGCACGGCACGGGCTTGGACGAAGCGTCACGTGATCGTGAAGATGGAGGGAGGGTACCACGGGTCCTGGGACGGCGTGATGACCGGGGTCAAGGGAGCGGGCCAGATCCCCCCGGGCGTTTCGCGGGCCATCGCTGAAGAGACCCTCACGACACCCTTCAACGATCCAGCCGCCGCCATGCGCCTCATCGAGGCCCGGAGCAAAGAGATCGCCGCCGTCATCGTTGAGCCCATGCTCGGCTCGACGGGGGCGATTCCGGCCGACCCCGGGTTTCTGTCGACGCTCCGGAAGGGCACCGAGGCGGCAGGGGCTTTCCTGATCTTCGATGAGATCCAGACCTTTCGTCTCGACCCGGGAGGCGCTCAGGCCGTGTATGGCATTGCGCCGGACCTGACGACCTTCGCGAAGGTCATCGGCGGCGGCCTCCCCATCGGAGCCTGGGGCGGCAGGGCCGATGCCATGGATCTGTACGACCCCAGACGGTCAGGATTCATTTCTCATCCCGGGACCTTCAACGGGAATGCCCTGGCCATGGTCGCCGGAGCCGCGGCCCTCGAGCTCCTGACTCCAGACGAGATCGGCCGTATCAACACGCTCGGTGACCGCCTCCGCGGGGGCCTGCGCCAGGCGGCCGCCGCCTCCGAGGCCGCGGTGACCATCACCGGGATGGGCTCGATGGCCCAGGTTCACTTCACGGCGGGGCCCGTAACCGACTACGCCACTGCGGTCGCCGCCGACAAGGAACGCGCGGCCGCTTTCCACCTCGCCCTCATCAACGAAGGGATATTCACGAGCCCGACCTGCCGCTTCGCCGTTTCCACTCCCATGGCCGACAGCCACGTCGACCAGGCCGTTTCGGGCGCCCGAGGGGCTTTCGCGGCCCTCGCGCCGCTGACGGCAGCGTAAAGAAGCCGTGGCTCCGGACCCCACCGCGATCTGGCGATACGCCGAGACGTTTCCCTTCCTGGAGCGCGTGGAACGAGGATTTCCGCCGGCCATCCTGTCGGTCTCCGTGAACGGAGCTCTCCGGGGCCCCGAGTCCTCCCCTCACATCCCCGAGACGGTGGAGCAGATCACCGGGTCGGTAGGCGACGCGTACGACGCCGGGGCAAGCATCGTCCACCTACACGCCCGAGAACCCGGCCGTCCGTGGCGAGGCGCTACCGATCCGGAGCACTGGTATGCGCTGCACCAGAGCATCCGCGCCCGGTGCCCGGATCTGATCATCATGGATTCCACCGAGGGGGATCCCGGGATGTCGTTCGAGGAGCGGACGGCTTGCCTGGAAGCCATGCCCGAAGTGGCTTCCCTCACCCTGGCACCGGAAATGCGCGTCGTGAGCATTCCGGAGCGCGGAGGAGCTCATCCGAGGGCCGCCATCAGCCTGGAAGACGGCGTAAACGTCACGTACTCGGGCCTGGAACGACTCGTGGCCATCATGCGGGAACGGAAGATCAAGCCCGAACTGGAGCTGAAGCAGGCGGGGGCCGTCCAGGTGATCCACCACCTGATCCACAAGGGGTTGCTGGAGCCACCCTACATGGTACAGACCGTGATGGGTTATCCGACGGGCAACTACGCGACGGTGCAATCCGTTCTCGACCTGCTGCGCGATCTCCCCGATCGATCCCTCTGGTTATGCATCGGCAAGGGCCGGGCCCAGTTGCCCATGACGACCTTGGCCCTTCTCATGGGTGGACACGTCAGGGTGGGACTGGAGGACAACCTCTACCTGACACCAAGCACGCCGGAACAGCAGGGGGTCCTGGGAACCAACGCGGACTTCGTGAAGCGGGCCGCGCGGATTGCCCGGGAGCTCCAGCGGACGGTGGCGACCCCGGCCCAGGCCCGTACGATGCTCGGGCTGTCTCAGACCGCGCGGCCATACCCCTGAATCCTGGCCCCTGGGGCCCCGTCACGAGGAACGGACATTGGCAGGAACGGATAGGCCCACCACGCAGGCCGAACCCTCGGCACCCACCCCTCGGTACGAGATCGATTCCTACGCACGGAGCATCCGGTCCCGGGTCGTGGAGGTGGCGGACGACCGCGAGTGGGTGATCCTGGAGGACACGGTGCTCTACCCGGAAGGGGGCGGCCAGCCGTCCGACCATGGCAGCCTCGCCGGCATCCCGGTCTCCGAGCTGACCAGAACCCAAGTGGGTGTCAGGCATTCCCTGTCCCGGCCCCTGCCGCCGGACGCCGACGACCAGGTGGAGGTCACGGTCGACTGGCCGAGGCGGTTCGACCACATGCAACAACACACCGCCCAGCACCTTCTCACGGCGGTCGCCCAGGGGCGGCTCGGGAGGCCCACCACGTCCTTCCACCTCGGCTCCTCTGTATCGGACATAGAGCTGGACGGGCC
This sequence comes from Gemmatimonadota bacterium, assembly GCA_024638395.1. Lineage (GTDB taxonomy): Bacteria > Gemmatimonadota > Gemmatimonadetes > Longimicrobiales > Gaopeijiaceae > JAHEKK01. Next base: position 2,480 of record JAHEKK010000023.1, read on the forward strand.
GGCTCTGACGGGCCGCGACCTGGCCCAGCTGGAGGATGAGGTCAATCAGGCCGTCCGAGAGGCCCGCGCGGTGAACGTGCACCGGATCAGCCGCGAGGACTACGACGATCGATCGGACATCCGGACCCGGGGTCTACCGGACCACCACCTGGGAGAGGTGAGGCTCATCGAGATCGAAGGGCTGGACCTGACGGCCTGCGGGGGCACCCACGTCGCTTCCACCGCGGAGCTGGAGGGCGTCAAACTCCTCGGGACGGAGAAGATGCGCGGCGGGGCCAGGCTCTATTGGGCAGCAGGCTCCCGCATGAGGCGGCGGCTGGGCGACCACGAGACCCGAGTCGAGGCACTACGGTCGGCGCTGGGGGTACCCACCGACGAACTGGTCGAGACCGCCTGTCAGAGGCTCGAGCAACTCAAGGAGGTGCAGCGCGAGGTACGCATTCTCGAGGAAGAGCTGGCCGATGCTCTGGTCTCGGCGTTCCGCCTCGACCCGGGGCGCCTCGTGAGCCAGCACTTCGAAAGACGGGGCGCCGCGTTCCTCAAGACCCTGGCAAGCCGCTTCGCTGATGGCGTGGCGGGCAAGGTCGGCTTCTTCACCGCGTCGGCGGGGGGGACGGCGGCTTTCGTCGTCGTGACCGGAGCGGGCTCCGGTTTCTCTGCGGCTGAGCTGGGCGCCGGGGTGGCGTCCGCCCTGGATGCCCGCGGCGGCGGACGAGACCCCGTGTTCCAGGGGAAAGCGCCGGATCTCGACGGCCGGGACGCCGCGTGGGCCCTGCTGGACCGGACTCTGGGGACATGATCCAAATCATGGTGAGACTACCAGTTGGGGCCCGGAGGAACCGAGGGCGGCCACGCCCGCCGGGGAGCGTCGTTCCCCGGACCTTGCCCACGTCGGTGGTTTCCGTGGCGTTGCTCGTCGCGGGTCTGGTGTCGGCCGTCCCCGTTGAGGCACAGCGGGGGTGGCGACGACGCGCGCCCATCAGGAAGCCGGCCGAGGCCACCGTTCGCGGAGACTTCACGTTCTGCCGCCTACAGTACCAGAGCTACCGGACGGAATGGCTGGGCACGGGTTGGACCACGGACTACCCCGACGGCGACCGCAACCTGCCCCTACGACTGTCACAGCTCACCAAGACCGATATCGCCAAGGGCCCCGGGGGCGATCCCTTTCATGCGGTGGTCCGAGCCGACGAGGCGGACCTGTACCAGTGCCCCTTCGTCTTCGCGTCGGATGTGGGGACCGTGCGATTCACGACGGAGGAGAGAGAGGCCCTCCGGGAGTATCTGTTGAAGGGGGGATTCCTGTGGGTGGACGACTTCTGGGGCGACTACGCCTGGCAGGTTTGGGAGCGGGAGATCGGCTCCGTCCTCCCGAAGCACTCGATCCAGCCCGTGCCTCCGAACCATGTGTTGTTCCGGACTCTCTACACCGTCGACAGCATTCCCCAGATTCCGTCGATTCAGTACTGGTACCGCAGCGGCCGGCTCGACACGTCCGAGCGTGGCGCCGAGAGCGCAACTCCGACCCTTCACGGGATCTTCGACGAGGGTGGCCGGCTGATGGTCGTCATGACCCACAACACGGACATCGCGGATGGCTGGGAGCGGGAAGGCGAGGATGACGAGTTCTTCTTCCTCTTCTCGCCCAACGCCTACGCCATCGGTATCAACGTGATCCTGTACGCCCTCACCCACTGAGTTGCCCGCGTCGGTGTCCCGGGACCGGGGCTCCTTGAAGCATTCACGGGTGAGGGGTATGGTCGAGCGAAACGGACGCGCGGCCATGGGCCGCCCCCAAGCAAGGAAGGCTGGACACGCATGAGTTGGTGGGCGGAGGGACTCCTCTTCGAGAACTGCAACTGCACGGCCGTCTGCCCTGGTCATGTCCACTTCAGCCAGGCCTGCACCCACGACGTTTGCCACGGCTTCTGGGCGGTGCGCTTCACCGGTGGGGAGGTGGACGGGCATCCGTTGGCCGGACTCGAGGCGGTGCTGGTCTATGAGTCGCCCCAGGTGATGATCGAGGGTGGGTGGCGGCAGGTGATGATCGTTTCCGACGAGGCCAGTCCCGAGCAGGTCGACGCCCTGGACCGTCTGTTTTCCGGGGCGCTCGGCGGCCCGTGGCGGGTGCTGGCACGTTTCGTCACCGACCGTCTCCCGACCCGCACCGCCCCGATTTTCATCGAAGACGAGGCCTCGAAGAAGGCGATCCGCATCCCCGGCCTCCTCACCGGAGCCATCGAAGCGATTCGGGGCCGAACCGAGGGGGAGCCGGTGCGGTTCGAGAACATCTACAACCAGATCCACGACGCGAGCCAGGTCATCGCCCGGGGGTCGACGGATTTCGACGACGGGACGATCCGGATTCACAACCAGGGCACCCACGGACTGTGGTCCTCCTTCCGCTGGGCCCCCGAGTGAGTGGTACGAGCACGCCTACGGGGCGGCCGGCCACGGGCTTCTCTTCGTGACCTACGCCTCTGCCTTCGCCCTGTGGACGGTGATGACCGCAGTCATGATGGCGCCGGTCGTGGCCCCATGGCTCCGGGCGGTCCATCGGATCGAGGCAGGCCTTCACGATCAGGGAGGAGCCCACGCCCCCGGAGGCCCCCTTCGCCTGCCGGTCAGTGCCGGCTTCACCGCAGGCTACTCCGCAGCGTGGTTGGCATTCTCGGCGGCGGCCGCCGCCCTGCAATGGGGACTGGCCGAAGCGGGACTCACGTTTCCGCTGCTCTCCAAAGGCGGAGCCGCGGCGGCGCTGCCTCTCATGTTGGTCGGCGCCTACCAGTTCACCGAGGTCAAGGACCGCTGCCTCTCGAAATGCCGTTCTCCCATGGGCTACTTCATGGCGCACTGGCGTCCCGGAGGGCTTGGCGGCCTATCCATGGGGATGGGCCACGGACTCCACTGCCTCGGGTGCTGCTGGGCACTGATGCTTCTGGCTCTCGTGGTGGGCCACATGCATCCGGTTTGGATGGTGTTTCTCATGGGCGTGATGGTGTTCGAAACGGCCGTACCCGCGGGCCCACGCCTGGTCCGACCATTGGGCGCGGGCCTCGTGATGGCCGGCCTCGCCGTGCTACTCGTCTGAGGGCTACGTTTCCGGATGGACGAACCCCCGCTGAAAGGCTCCGGCGTCGGCCCCGCACGGCCCACCCACGTTGAGGGGCCCCCGCGCCCGGGTCTTCCCGGGCCGTCATGAAGGTCGCCCTCTTCGTGACGTGTCTCGCGGACCACTACTTCGCCGAGGCCGCAGCCGACGCCGTGCGCCTTCTGCGACACCTGGGCTGCGAGGTCAGCTTCCCGAACACGCAGACCTGCTGCGGCCAGCCGGCCCACAATGCGGGCATGGCCGAGGAAGCCTTGAAGATGGCCGAGCATACGTCCGGGGTCTTGAAGGACGCCGAGCACGTGGTGGTTCCATCGGGTTCTTGCGCCGCCATGATCACCAAAGCCTACCCGGCGCTGGGCCTCGGGAACGGGCCCTCGTCGCGGACCTGGGAACTGGGCGCTTTTGTCCGTCGCCACCTGGACATCGCCAGCCTGGGACGGGGCCTCGAAGGAAGGAGTGTCGCCTACCATCAGGGTTGTCACGCGCTCCGCGAGCTGGGCCTGGAAACGGAGTCCATCGAGCTGCTGGAGGGGGCGGGAGCCCACGTGGTCGACTGGCCTTCGGCCACCGAATGCTGCGGATTCGGAGGCCTGTTCTCGACCAAGATGCCTCCGGTATCCACCGCCATGGCGGACGCCAAGCTCGACAGCCTGCCGCAGGTGGACTGGGTGGTCTCCGGGGACCCCGGGTGTCTGCTGCAGCTGTCCTCCCGAGCACGAAGGACCGGAAACGACCTGCGTTTCCGGCATCTCGCCAGCGTTCTGTGGGAGGCCGCCGATGGACGTGCGTAGCCGCGACTACGCCGACCTGGCTCGGACCATCATCGAGGACACGCCCGGCGTCCGGAAGGCGGTCTCCGGTGCCACGGCTGCCTTCGACGCGGCTCGGCGTCGGGCCTATGCCGAGATCGACGCCGAAGCCTGGCGCCGTTGGGCGGAGGGCGTCAAGAACCACGTTCTGACCCACCTGGACCAGTACCTGGAGGAAGCAGAGGCGCGGCTGCAGGAGAATGGCGCCAAGGTCCACTGGGCCGGCAACGCTCAGGAGGCCCGCCACATCGTCGCGGAGCTGGCCCAGGCCCGAGGCGTCCGCTCCGTGGTGAAGGGCAAGAGCATGCTCACCGAAGAGATCGAGCTCAACCCAGCGCTGGAGGAGCGGGGCATCCACGTCTATGAGACGGATCTCGGCGAATACATCCTCCAGCTCCTCGACGAGGCGCCGAGCCACATTCTCGGCCCGGCCATCCACCGCTCCCTGGAGGACGTGCAGGCCCTCTTCGCCGACCGGCTGGGGACGGCGGCGGACGCACTTCCCGATGATCTGGCCGCCGCGGCCCGAACGGAGCTCCGAGCCCGCTTTCAGGAGGCGGACATGGGCGTCTCGGGAGGAAACTTCCTCGTCGCCGAAACGGGGACCCTGGCCCTCATCGAAAACGAGGGCAACATAAGGCTGACCACGTCTCTGCCTCGCATACACGTTGCCCTCGTGGGAATCGAGAAGCTCCTCCCGACTTTCGGGGACCTGGCCGGCTTCCTTCAGCTCACGGCCCGGGCCGGAACGGGACAGGCCATCGGCTGCTTCGTCTCGTTGATCCAAGGCCCCGCAACGGCACCCGGCGACGACGGGCCAGAGGAAGTCCACATCGTGTTGGTCGACAACGGCCGGACGGACGTCCTCGCCGACGAGCATGCCTGGGAGACTCTCCGGTGTGTTCGGTGTGGCGCCTGCCTCAACACCTGCCCCGTGTACAAGCAGACGGGTGGCCACGCCTACGGATGGGTCTACTCGGGCCCGATCGGCGCCGTCCTGGACCCTGGCCTCCTGGGCCTGGAGCAGACAGCGCCTCTCCCCTTCGCCTCCAGCCTATGCGGGGCCTGCTTCGACGCATGTCCGGTACGGATCCCCATCCCCGACCTATTGCTCCACTGGCGCCGCGCCGCCCAGGCACGAGGTCTGACACCGTTGTCGGAGCGGGCCGGCTTGAAGGCGTTCACCGCCATGGCGACCCGTCCCGCCCTCTACCGTTACCTGGGGCGAGTTGGGCCTCGCCTGGCGGGCTCTTCCCTGTTTCGGCGTCTGCCCGTCCTGTCCGGCTGGACGGAGCACCGGGAGCCTCCAGAACCGAGCCCGCGCCGCTTCCGCGACCTGTGGTCCGAGGGCATCGGAGAATGAGCGCCGCGAGGGATGCGACGACGACACGGGACGAGATCCTCAGCCGGGTGAGGAGCGCGTTGAGCGGACGGACGGGGCTGCCACACCCCGGGCCGCTGGACACCCAAGGCGAGGGTGGCGTCGGCGCTTTGAGCTCACGGCTTGAACGGAATGGTGCCCGGGTCGAGCGGCTGGAACCCGGAGCGGCACCGGGCGAATGGCTGAGCCATCTCCTGGAGCGGCTGGTCCATGAGCGCGAGCCGTCCATCGCGGTGGGCCACGGGGTCCCAGCGCGCCTGATACCTCCACTCCCCTCGGCGCCACCCGAAGAGGCTTCGGTGGGAATCTCCGTGGCTTGGGGGGCTGCGGCAGAGACCGGGACCCTCGTGCTCCCGGCTACGGAGGGGCGACGCGTCCAGCTCCTCGTGCCCCTTCACGTCGTCTGGCTGGAAAAGGAACACATCCACGCACGCCTGGGGGACGCCCTCGACTCCACGCGCCAGAGAGGGCTGGGAGCCGCGGTCGGCCTCCACTCCGGGCCCAGCAAGTCGGCCGACATCGGCCGGACCCTGGTGACGGGGGTCCACGGCCCCGGGCAGCTCGTGGTGGCTGTTTTGTAGCAGGCCGGAGGCCGCCCCGCCTCCGCGGGGGCGAGGCGGCATATAGCGGCCCTCGAACACCGGAACGACCGGCCGCCAAAGTCCACTAGTTGGGCGTACCGTAGAAGAACTCCTCCCGGACGATCTTCCCGTCGGAGACGGTGTAGAGAGCGATCTCCTCGAAGTTCGTCCGTTCTCCCGACTCCTTGCTGGTCACGTCCATGGCGAAGTGCACCGCGAAGCGGTTCTCGCCGTGGGGATACGGCCCTGAAACGGAGCCGTCATGTACTTCGTTGTTGGCGTACCACCATTCGGTCTTCCCGCGAACCGCGTCGATCCCCTCCATGGTCTGGGGCATGCCCGGCATCGGCGCCGCTTCCACCGAAACGATGCCGGGTGAGTAGAGGCTGTCGATCGCCTCCAGATTCCTGCCTTCCTTGCAAAGATTGCAGAGCTTTTTTCCGATCTCAGATGCCGACATGAGGGTTCTCCATTCCAAGGTTTGCCTGAGGAGCCGCGTTGGGCTCCGGCGATAGGGAATACGGTCCTGGCCAAGACCACCGTCGTCCGGATGTCGGGTCAGAGAAACAGAGACGCGAACGGACCGTATCATCTCATTGACGATCGGACAGCACGGGTTTCGACATCGGCTTCGGAACCCACGCCCTCCGACGGCATATCCGGTGTACGGGCCCGGGGGAACCGGGAAGCGGGCCGGACCTCCGCGCGGGTCGAAACCCCGCAGGATGTTCGCTACGGAACCGCCAGGGGACGCTCCGGATTGGCAGGGAGCAGAGAAGGGAACGACTTCAGAGGGTCAGGACCCGCCGCCGCGTTTGTTGGGAGAGATCGGGGACTGCCGACCCGTCAGGTCGCGCAGTGGGCGGTCGGGTTCTGGCCCTCGTCCCTTGAAAAGCCCCCGGGGACACCGATCCCCGGGGGCTTTCGACCTTCCGAACCCCTGATCTCCTAGAAGAAGCCGAAGGTGTACCCGAGAACGGCGGAGAAGGCCTGGTTCCGAACCTCCGGGCCCGTCTGTCCCTCGCTGATCCGGCTGAGCCCCCGCGTCAGTCGGAAGTCCAGCGTGATCGCACCCATCCCGCCCAACACGCCGACGTCGAGACCGCCGCCGACAACCATCCCCAACTCGTAATCCTTCAGGGTCTCCGTCAGGTTTTCCTGGGTCAGGTCCTGACAGTCCGACTCCGTGGGGTCGCCCCCCGCCCCCGCCGTCACCGCAATCGTGACACCGCAATTCACCCGCCAGCCGAAGGCCGGGCCACCGTTGAGGTACGGCCGCAGGCGGCCGGCGAAGATGGGAAGGTTCCACCGAAGCAATACGGGGACCTCGATATAGTCCAGGCCGAACTCGAGCATCTGCCCCGTCAAGTCGCCGCCCGCCACCAGGCCTGCGAGCTGCATGGAGTCCAGGGCCACGGGCCCGCCGCCGGTGTTCAGCGCGTCGAGGGCGCTCCACCCGGCACCTTTCTGCCGGTAATAGCCCTCCGCCATGATCTGGAAGGACCCGATCCGGATCAGCCCGACGCTGATACCGTAGCTGAGTTTTCCGGTTTGTTCGGTGTTGCCGATGCCGTCACCGAAGAAGTCGTTGAGGCTCACGCCCCCCCGAATGCCGAACTGCCCTGCTGCGGGCGCTGCGGTCCCCATCAGGACCACCGGCAGCAAGGCAAGGAGAAGGATGGACTTTCGCATGGGGTCGTACCCTGTATGAAGAAGCTTCCGGCCTACCTGCACCAACGCAGACGGGCGTTCCGGGGGGCCATTCTCCTAGTCTCGGCGGAACCGGCCCGGGTTGAGAGGCCAGCGAGGCGCGCGGCCGCTCGGGCCGGGGGTGTTGGACCGGAGGGCCGCTAGCTAGGCTACGTCCAACGCACCCTTGGAAAGGACACCCCCCATGCGACCGGCCATCCTGGCGGCAGGCTTGATTCTCCTCGCAGCTCCGTTGGCAGCCCAGGACGCCCGACGGGCCGGTCCGACCATCCAGTCCGCGGGAACCGTGTTCGAGGTGGCTGACCCCTCGTTCGCGACGCCCGTCGACATGCCCTTCAAGCTCGCCTTCGAGATGGCCGCAGCAGCTCCGGAGCCGGGCGAGATGAACGTCACGCTCAACAGCGTGGCCCGCTATCTGAACATGCACGCCCAGGCAGGCGTTCCGGCGACCCAGATCTCGGCAGCCGTCGTCGTCCACGGCCCCGCCGGGTGGGAGCTCCTCGACGACAACGCCTACCGCGATCGCCACGGCGTCGCGAATCCGAACTCGGGCGTCGTCCGGGAGCTCCTGCAAGCAGGGGTCCGGATCGTGCTGTGCGGTCAAACGGCGGCGTCGAGAGGTATCCCCACGGAACACCTCATGAGTGGTGTCGAGGTGGCCCTGTCCGCGATGACCGCCTTTCTGGTGCTCCAGGAAGAGGGATACCGGGTCAACCCCTGGTAGCCGCCGGCCTTGGCCCCTGCGGATCTGGACCCGGGGGTCCTTGACGCGGGTGGGTGGGACAGCCCTCTTGAGCCCCCAACCCCACCGGAGCGCTCATGAACATGCCGCCTGTCCAGCCGCCTGAATCACGTTCCGGCCTGGCGCCCTGGAAGCCGGCAGAGCTGCCTAAACCCCCTCGGCCCCAGGGCATCGGGTGGCTCGGCGTGGTCGGACCGGGAATCATCGTGCTCGGGGCGTCCATCGGCAGCGGCGAGTTCCTGCTGGGTCCGGCGGCCTTCGTCCAGTACGGCCTCACCCTGCTCTGGGTGACGTTGGCTGCAGCCTTCCTCCAGACGGTGCTCAACACGGAGCTCATGCGTTGGACCGTGGCCACGGGGGAGCCGATCTTCACGGGCTTCATGCGCACGAAGCCACGGGCGGGCTTCTGGGCGTGGTTCTACGCGTTGCTCTACTTCCTGCAGGTGGGTTGGCCGGGATGGGCGGGGGCCGCGGCCGGCGCCGTCTTCTTCCTCTTCTTCAAGGAGCTGGCGGGACCGGAACAGACGGAGATCGTCTACTGGATCGGCGTGGGCACCTTCGTTCTGTGCGTCGCGATCCTCATGTTCGGTCGCAGAATCGAGCGGACCCTCGAACTCCTGAATTGGATTCTCGTCACCGCCATCATTGCCAGCTTCCTGGTCCTGGCCCTCATGTTCGTTTCGCCGGAGACCTGGTTCGCGGGCCTTACGGGCCTCGTGGGCTATGACCCCAACGCCGGCGCGTTCCGTTTCATCCCCGCGGGTGCCGACTTCTTCCTGATCGGGGCCTTCGCAGCCTATTCAGGGGCGGGCGGTGTGATCAACCTGACCCTGTCCAACTGGGCCCGCGACAAGGGGTACGGGATGAGCGCCCGGGTCGGCTACATCCCGGCGGCCGTCGGTGGCACCAAGATGGAGATGGCCCACACGGGATACATGTTCGAGCCCACGCCCGAGGCGATGGCGCGATGGCGGGGCTGGTGGCGGATCATCCGGGCGGACCAGTGGGGCGTGTACTTCATCGGGGCGGTCCTGGGCATGGTTCTCCCCGCCCTTCTCTATGTGACCTTCATCGAGGCGGGCACGGACATTCGGGGACTGTCGGTCGCGGCGGCCCTCGCCGACGCGATGTCTTCCAGAGCCGGGGCGCTCTTCGGCGGCGTGGTCGCTCTGATGGCGGTCTGGGTCCTCTTCAAGACCCAGCTGGACATCGTCGACGGCACGACACGGGCCATCACCGATATCCTCTGGACCGGTTCGGCCCGAATCAGGGAATGGCGGGGCGGCGACGTCCGGATCGTGTACTACAGCGTATTGGCGGCCATCGCAGTCTGGGGAGTCATCGCCCTACGGCTGGCTCAACCCATCGTACTCCTGCAGCTCGGAGCGAACATGGCGGGCATCGTGTTCGTCGTGTCGTCTCTCCACGTCCTCTACATCAACACCACGATGCTGCCGGAGGAGATCCGCCCTCCCCTTTGGCGCCGGGCGGCTCTCGTGGTCATGTCCATCTTCTACGGAGCCTTCGTCGTGATGTGGCTCCGTGGCCTGGCGGGCTGACGCCCTCACAGCCACCGCGGCGCAGCGCCTACATGCACTCCGATGGGGGCTGTTCGGCCTCCGGTCCCGTGCCTGCCGTCGGATCTTCAATCAAGCCCGAGAAGAGGATCGTTCCCGAGAGGCGTTCTCGGATGGCGAAGACGAAGGGCCGATTCACCAGCATCCCGTTGAACGACGTGGGTCCGATCCCTACCGCTGTGACGGCCGCGGCCCTGGTGCCTGCCTCGTCGACCTCGAGAAAGGTCTTCTGACGCACGAAGTCGATACAGTAGCCTTCCCCTTCCGGGCCCATGTTGGAGAAGTTGGCACCGGGGCCGAACGCAATGTCCATCCCCATGTCGGAGAGGGCCTCGTTGAGATAGACGTCGTAGGTCAGGGACAGCTTGGGGATTTCCAGGAGATCGATCTCGGTCTCATGGAGTGAAGCCACCGCAAGATCCCAAGCCGTCTCGTCCATGGAGGCAGCCAAGGCACGTGCGTCGCCCTCCCAGGGGAGCAGGATCACCATGCCGTAGGCGCTCCCGCCATAGGGCAGCTCCGCCACCTGGAAGCCGTCCCCGCCCCCCAGCCCAAACGTGCCCTCGGCCAGGCTCATCATGTCGACCGTGACCTCGGAGCCGTCCGCCCTCGTGAACTGGCCGGGCGCCGTGTCCTCCGGGTCGAACTGGGTGGTCCATCGTCCGTCGAAGTAGATCGCGTTCAGCAGCAGCATTACGAGCTGAGGATCCAACTGGTCGAGGATCTTGGCGATCTTGCCATCCGTCTTCTCGGCAACCCAGGCGTTGAGGGCTTCCAGGGTCGCTGGGTCGCTGAAGTCCGATGCCTCCACGCGCGCCCCGAAAGCCTCGGCCACCGCATCGAAGAAGGACTGGTGGAAGGTCGCCGTCTCGTTGGCCCAGATGGCGTTCGCGATATCGAACCGCACCACCGGATCGAGGTCGTCCAACACGTCGATGAGACCCCGGTAGGCCTCGTTGATCTCCTCCTGGGTCAGCCCGGAAAAGCCCAGGGTGGAGCGCATGGCCTCGAAGGTGCTGTCCGCAGCGCCGTTGAGCGTCATCCCCAGGGCCATGGACGCACTGAGGGGAGATACAACGATGTTGGGCGTCGGATCGGATCCCACGACGTGGCTCAGGAGGCGGAATCCGAACTGGTTGGACCCCTGAATGACGGTCTCCTCGAGGGCGGTCAGGGGTCGCGGGAGGGCATCGATGGGATCCCCCGGGCCGGGTTCGGTGGGCGAGCCACAGCCCGAAACACCGTACGCGGCCACCAGCGCGACCATCCCCCGCTGAACCAAACGCCTTCCAATCGCTCCGATCCCCCACTGGTCCATCACTGCGATCTCTCCTTTTTCCGCGGCGCCTACGCCAACACTTCGCCCCCAGCTTGAGGAACGAACGGACCCCATC
>JAHEKK010000023.1:13795-14538 GCA_024638395.1 Gemmatimonadota bacterium
TCGTGACCGGCCCTCGCTGCCTATCTTGGTCCTGTCCGAAACCATCAGGAGGTTGTAGAGAATGCGCACACTGATCATGATCGTGGCGGCCGCGGCCGCCTTCGGCTTCGCAACCCAGCACACCCCCCGGGCCCAGGCATCCGAGATGGCGGTAGAATCGCCGTTCACGGACGCCCTAATCCAGGACGTGGCTACGCTGGAATCAAAGCTGGTGAGCCTGGCCGAAGCCATGCCCCCCGAAGCCCTGGACTGGCGTCCCGGTGAGGGCGTCCTTTCCGGTAGCGAAGTCCTCATGCACATCGCCGCCTACAACTACTACTACCCGTCCATGGCTGGGGCGGCGATCCCTGCGGGAGCCGGTGTTACCAGCGACTACGCCACCGTATCGGCCTTCGAGAATACCGAGCGGACCCGTAGAGAGATGTTGGGGGCCCTCCAGGCATCCTTCGACCACCTGAAGGCCTCCGTGGCCGCGGTGACCGCCGAACAGCTCGATGACGACACGGAGGTGTTCGGACGGAGCACGACGGTCCAGGCGGCCTGGTTCGGCACGGTCACGCATATCCACGAGCACCTCGGGCAGCTGATCGCCTACGCGCGCTCGAACGACATCACCCCCCCCTGGAGCATGTAGCCGTGTCAGGGCGCGGGGCGAAGAGCTCGAGAAGCCGCAGGCCCTCCCTGGGGGCGTTGGCGGTGGTTTGGCTCCTCACGGCTCTTGGCGCCCCGCTTGATCTCGAGGC
>JAHEKK010000485.1 GCA_024638395.1 Gemmatimonadota bacterium
CGGCGTCTCCCTGACCCACGCCGCCGGGTCCGCAGCCCCCTCCGGGCGGTTGTTGGCGGCCGCGGGCTTCGGAGCCGTCGGCCTCGCCGCCCTTCTCGGTGTGCAGGTAGCCTGGTTCGGAGAGGTCTCCGTATTCTGGGCGGCCGCTTGGGCTTTGCCAGGAGGATTGGCCGCCTTGGCTCTCCAGCGCGGCCCCGGCTGGCGATCTTCCGTCGTGCGATGGACCACTGCGGCCCTCCTTGGTAGCACTGCGGCCATCCCCATCGCCTGGGGTCAGCGGGTGGATTCCCGCCTGGCTGCGGGGGCGCAACGTCTCACCGGCCTTGCAGCCGTGGAAGACGTGGAACTCGAGGATCGCCTGCTGGACTTCGCCCGCTTGGCCGACTCCCTGGACGCCAGCGGAGCCGAGGACGTGAGCATCCTGTATGACGGCTGGCGGCTCAGCGGGCTCGCCGACACGGGGTATCCCGTTTGGCTCCAGATCGAACAGCGGGATGGCTCCCCGGGTGAGGGCTTGCGCATAGGAGTCGCCGAAACCGAGCCCCAGCCGTATCAGGATCTGCTCGCGCAAGGACGAAGAGCCGGGGGCGTGCAGTTGGCTCAACTCGACCAGGACGATGCTCGCTACATCCTGACTGCGGAGTTGGCAGGTGATCGGATGTTGGGGGCGGTGGCGCCACCCTTTCCCGAAACGGCAGGAAGATCGGCCATGGGAACGCTTCTCAAGGGGGTTCGGGACGCCGAACTCGAGGCCCTGAGCGTCCTGCCGCTACCCGAGGAGGAGGAGGCCCCCACAGGAGGGGTCCAGGTGGTGCGCACTCCCGAAGGATGGAGGGCCGAGTTGGGCCTCCGTTTCTCAAACGGGCCCCAATACCTCGCCCACTACACGATTGAGCGCCCGGGGGCACCCCTGGCTCTGGCGAGAGCCACGCTTCTGGCTGTGGCGAACCTCTTCGTACTGCTCGTCTTCTGGGCCGTGGGACGAGCCCTGTCCGGTGAGACGGGTCGCGGCTTCCCGAACTTCTCCGGGTTCGTCATCTCGTTCCGAGCGAGGGTCACCCTGGCCCTCTTCGGCTTCTTCGCCCTCGCCAACGCGCTTTTCGGCACCGTGGCGTATCGCACCCTCGCCCAGGCGTCCCACCGTTCGGCCGAGGTGATCGCAGAGCGAGTAGTAGAAGACGCGGCGAACTGGTACCGCGCCCTGGAGGGGCGGATGGAGCTACTGGCCAGCCAGGTCGGGGCCGAACTCCTCGAGTACCGCAATGGCGAGCTGCGCGAGGGGTCCCTGGAGGAGCTCGTCGAGCTCGGTCTCTATGAGGGTTGGACGCCCTACGACGTCCATCGAACTCTGGCCGACCACGAGTCGGTGCAGGAGCTCGAGGAGACGTCGGTAGGCAGGTGGGAGTACGTCACCGCCTACCGGCGCCTGCCCGACGGTGACGTTCTCGCGGCGCAGGTGCCGCTGCAGGAGGGGTCGAGCGCCCTCCAGACCACGGACCTCATCGAGATCCTCGCCTTCGTCGTCCTCCTGGGGGCCGGCCTCTCGCTGGCGCTCGCCATGGTCGCCGGTCGGGCTCTCACCCGGCCCATTCGCGCCCTGCAGCTCGCCTCGGAACGGGTGGGGTCCGGAGATCTGGGCCTCCGACTTCCGGCCCACCGCAGCGACGAGTTCGGGGCCGTCTTCCGAGCATTCAATCGCATGGTGGGTCGTGTGCGGCGGGCCCGCCGTCAACTTCTGCGCACCACGAGGCGGACCCAACTCATCATGGACGAGGCCGCGGTTGGAATGGTGGCCCTCGATCCCGGCGGACGAGTGACCCTCGTCAACCCGAGGGCCGAAGAGCTTCTCGGGTCCACGGTTTCGGTGGGCCGTGAGCTGCCCGCCGGAGACGAACTCGGCGAAGCGCTCACCCGGTGGTTGAAGGAGTACCTGGAAGGTCAGGCCGACGAGGCCAACACGGATGTCCAGGTCGGGGAGCGCCGGGTCCGGGTACGCGCGCGCCGGCTGGGGTCCTTCGGCACCAGGCGGGGTGTGGTGGTGGCATTGGACGATGTCACCGACGAACTGAGGGCCGAGCGGGTGCTGGCATGGGGAGAGATGGCCCGACAGGTAGCGCACGAGGTGAAGAACCCGCTCACACCCATCAAGCTCAGCATCCAGCACGTCCGAAGAGCGTGGGATGACGAGCACCCCGACTTCGACGCCATCCTGACCAAGAACGCCGATGCCATGCTGGCCGAGATCGACCGACTGGCGGAGATCGCCCAGTCGTTCTCTCGCTTCGGAGCCCCAGGAGCGCAGGAAACGCCCCTGTCTCCGGTGTTCGTCGGTGACGTCATCGCCGAAGTCATGGCGCTGTATGGCGGCTCCGCCGCGCGGATCCGATTCGAGGCCGACGTGGAGGCACGCCTGCCTCCTGTCCTGGCAAGGACGACGGAGCTCAAGGAGGTCCTGGTGAATCTCCTGGAGAACGCCCGTCTCGCCGGTCGCGATGGGACACGGGTGACCATCACCGCCCGCCGCGAGCAGGAGCCCGAGGCCGTGATCCTGGCGGTTGCCGACGACGGGGTGGGTATTCCCGCCGACGTGCTACCGCGGATCTTCGAGCCGCAATTCAGCACACGCTCGAAGGGCACCGGTCTTGGTCTCGCCATCGTCCAGCGCGTGGTACGGGCCTGGGGTGGTAGTGTCCATGTGGAAAGTGAGGTGGGGAAGGGAACCACTGTCTACGTGACCCTTCAGCCGTGGGATGGCGGCGAAAACGCCCGGAAAGCCTGATCCCTTCATAGAATCCTTTTTTGCGGGCCCGAGCGCCTGATATCTTGTAGGTGTATCGACGCTTCCCCCTCAACTCCGACCCGATGCCCGGTACGACAGAGGCAAGCACACCAGACTACGAATCCAGGCCCCGTGACGTGGGGGTCGCCGACACTGAAGAGGCCCGAGTCCCGGGGGGGATCGACTTGAGCCGCTGGCTCGGCGCCCGTACAGAAGGTCTGGTGGAGAACTGGATGCACGAGCTCCAGGCACGAGAGCTGGGTGGTGGTTCCAGCGCCCTCGCGCTGGTGGAGCGTTTCGCGGCCCAGCTCGTGGGGATGCTCCCCGAAATGGTCGGGCCCTACCGCAATCAGATCGAATCCCGTTGGGATCGGCTTTCGGAGCTCTACGGCGTCGTGGCGGCGAAACGGGGCCTTGCCGCGGGGGAGGCCATCGACGAGCTCCACGTGCTCCGTGAGCTGGTCATTCGCGAACTGTACCGGGATCCCCCGGGGCACTGCGATGCGCCGCTCATGCTCCGCGAGTTCCTGAGGCTCAACCGCTCCCTCGACCGTGCGGTGACCCACGTCAGTGTCGGCCACACCGACGCCCTCTTCTTCCAGTTCTTCGAGGGCGATGGCGTCACGGCCCCCGCGCTGGCCGCCGACGCTTTCGGGTCGGAGGCCGAGGAGCAACTCGACGAGGTCGCGGCGGAAGTGGCAGACATCCTCCGACAGGCGCCCTGGAACGACGGGGCCCGGGGACACTGAGTCCAGAAGCCCTCGGCGACATGTCGCCCGCCGAGTTCGAGCGGCTGGGGCGAGAGACCTC
>JAHEKK010000486.1 GCA_024638395.1 Gemmatimonadota bacterium
TGAGCGCGGGTACGACCCAGTCGTTCATGCCGATGTCCAGATCGGAGATCACGAAAACCGGTGTCTGATACCGTTCGGCCAGGTCGAACGCCGCGACGGCCAGCTCGAAGCACTCACCGGGGTGGGCCGGCATCAGGAGGATGTGCTTCGTGTCCCCGTGGGACGCATAGGCCAGGAACTGGAGGTCTCCCTGTTGGGTGCGGGTCGGCATCCCCGTGGACGGCCCGACGCGTTGGACATCGAAAAACACCGAAGGCACCTCGGCGTAGTAGGCCAGGCCCACGAACTCGCCCATGAGGGAGAGCCCCGCGCCGCTGGTGGACGTGAATGCCCGGGCGCCGGCCCACCCGGCACCGATGACCATGCCGGCCGCAGCCAACTCGTCCTCGGCCTGGATGATGGCAACCTTGCGCGCACCCGTTTCCGGGTCGGTGCGGAACTCCCCGCAAAAAGCCGTAAACGCATCCACGAGGGACGTGGACGGGGTGATGGGATACCATGCCGCCACGGTAGCGCCTGCATAGACGCATCCCAGCGCTGCGGCCGTGTTCCCGTCGATGAGGATGGACCCGCTGGTCAGGTTCGACGTCTCGAGGCGAATCGGAAGAGGACAGTCGAAGTGCGCCTTGGCGTAGTCGTAGCCCAGGTCCAGCGCCAGATGGTTGGACTTCAGGAGCTTCTCCTTGGACGCGAAGGTCTCGCCCACGAGGCCCTTGATCACGTCCATGTCGATATGGAGCAGCGCCGACAACGCGCCCACATAGCAGATGTTCTTCATCAGGATCCGGGTTCTGGATCCTTCGAAGTGCTCCACGCACATCCTGGCCAGCGGAATGCCCAGGAAGGTCACGTCGTCCCGTTTCAGCTCCTTGGCCAGGGGCCACGTGGAGTCGTGGACCACCCACCCGCCCGACACGACTTCCGCGATGTCCTTGCCGTAGCTCGCCGGATTCATGGCAACGACCAGGTCGAACCGGGAGGTTCTCGCGGTATGCCCGTTGGCGTTGGCTCGGATCTCGTACCAGGTGGGCAGGCCCTGGATGTTGGAGGGGAACAGGTTCTTGCCGGAGACGGGAATTCCCATCCGGAAGATGGCCTGGCGCAGGAGGCCGTTGGCACTGGCGGACCCGGTGCCGTTCACCGTGGCGATCTTGAACGCCAGGTCGTTGATACGTGCAGGTGGCGGAGAGGGCCCACCGGAGGGCCCGCTCTGGGCTCCCGGAGGTGCCTCCGTCGTCACGTCGGTCATGGGGCGCCTCCGGCCATGGCGACGAGGCTCATGCCGGCGTGCAGCTCCCCGGCGGCCAGGCCCGCGTACGGCGTCAGGAGATCCGATTGGCGCATGTCCCACGCCGCGGTCGGACAGCGCTCGGCGCAGAGGCCGCAGTGGATGCAGAGGTCTTCGTCCTTGACCATGATCCGTCCGGTCTGGGGAAGATCTTCCGACACGTAGAACGGTTCGTCCGGATTGAGGCGGGGGGCGGTGAGCCGTGCGTCGACTTCTTCCTGCGTTCCGTTCGCTGTGATGGTCAGGCAGTCGAGAGGACAGATGTCGATGCAAGCGTCACACTCGATGCACAACTTGGCCTCGAAGTGGGTCTGGATGTCGCAGTTGACGCAGCGTTCCACCTCGGTCAGGGTCTGCTGGATGTCGTAGCCCTCCTCGACCTCGATATCCAGTCGTCGAAAGCGCTCCTGGAGGTCGACGTGACGCATCTTCACCCGGTGTGCTTCGTCGTAGTCGTTGGAGTAGCTCCACTCGTGAAGTCCCATCTTCCGGCTGATGAGGTTCATCCCGTAGGGTGGCCGGTCCTGGAGGGACTCCCCCCGGCAGTATGCGTGCAGGGAGATGGCCGCCTGGTGGCCGTGCTCGACGGCCCAGATGATGTTCTCCGGTCCCCACGCGGCGTCGCCGCCTACAAAGACACCCGGACGGGTGGTCATGAAGGTGGTCTTGTCCACCACCGGCATATCCCAGTCATTGAAGTCGATGCCGATATCCCGCTCGATCCAGGGGAAAGCCGTATCCTGTCCGA
The DNA here is from genome assembly GCA_024638395.1 of Gemmatimonadota bacterium. Classification (GTDB taxonomy): domain Bacteria; phylum Gemmatimonadota; class Gemmatimonadetes; order Longimicrobiales; family Gaopeijiaceae; genus JAHEKK01. Next base: position 2,037 of record JAHEKK010000486.1, read on the forward strand.
TGGCCAGGATCACCTCGTCGCACTCGATGACGACGTCGCCCGTCTTGGTGGAACGGAGGCGCCCGGTTTCGTCCGCGTGCCACTCGACCAGGTCGAACTTCATCCCCACCAGCTTTCCGTCTTCCACCAGGAAGGCCGAAGGGGAGTGATTCTCCAGGATCTCGACCTGCTCCTCGATGGCGTCTTCGAGTTCCCAGGGTGAAGCCTTGAAGTGCTCGCGGGTCTTCCGGGCCATGACCCTCACGTTCTCGGCTCCGAGTCGCTGGGCCGTCCTGCAGCAGTCCATGGCCGTGTTGCCCACACCGATCACCAACACACGCTTGCCGCACTCGTCGATGTGGCCGAACCGGACCGACTCCAGCCAGTCGATGCCGATGTGGATGCTCTCCGTATCCCACCGGCCCGGCAGGTCCAACTCCTTCCCCTTCGGCGCTCCCGAGCCGATGAAGACCGCGTCGTAGCCCTCCTCGAGAAGAGCGGCGAGGCTCTTGACGGGGGAGTCGAGCCGCAGGTCCACCCCCATGTCGGTGATGTAGCCGATCTCCTCCCAGAGGACCTTCGCCGGTAGCCGGAACTCGGGGATATTGGTCCACATCAACCCGCCGGGTCTGGCCAGCTTTTCGAAGATCGTCACCTCGTACCCCAGGGGCATGAGGTCGTTGGCCACCGTGAGGGAGGCGGGCCCGGCCCCGACGCAGGCGATGCGCTTGCCGTTCTTCGCCTCGGGAACGTCGGGCAGGTAGCCGGTGATGTCGTCACGCAGGTCCGCCGCCACACGCTTGAGGCGGCAAATGGCCACCGGTTCTCCATCCAGACGGACGCGGCGACACACCGGTTCGCACGGGCGGTCACAGGTTCGGCCCAGAATGCCCGGGAAAACGTTGGATTTGCGGTTCAGCAGATAGGACTCGGTGTACTGACCGTTGGCGATGAGGCGGATGTATTCGGGCACGTTCGTATGGGCCGGACACCCCCACTGGCAGTCTACGACCCTGTGGTAGTGTCCGGGATCCCCGGTGTCCGTGGGCTTCAGCAAGTATGGCCTCCGGGAGGCGCGGATCAGTGATGGGCCAGGCCCCTTCGTCCGGGCCGGGTGATCCGCCTCCCGTCCGGAGCGGGGCCAATGTAGGGATGGCCTGCGCCGGGGCGAAAGCCTGGGTGCCAACCCCCGTGCCGGACCCGCGAGACTCGTGCCGAGGTTCTCTCGGCCCTCAGCCCCGCGCCCCTCCCTCCGATACTGGCTGATGGGTCGGTTGGCGAGGGATCTATGGACGGCAGGACCATCCGGCGTGCCTGGGTACGCCTCAGGCACCATCTGGGCGGTGGGACCGGGGGGCCCCGGTTCGTGTTCCACCATCTCCCCAAGACCGGAGGCGTGAGCGTGCGTCGGGCGCTCGGGGACTGGTTCTATCGGCTGCCGGACTACCGGTACCGGGTCGATCGCACGGATTTCTCGTCGCCAAGGGTGACCCCCGATCCCGTGGACGCTGGGTCCATGAGGGCCTGGGATTGCCTGGTGGGCCACTTCGACGAACCGGGCATC
>JAHEKK010000487.1 GCA_024638395.1 Gemmatimonadota bacterium
CCCTCCGCTCACGGCCAGGATGATCCAGGGGACGGAGGTCGTGGAATTTCCCGACGGGGTCGCGGGCATGGTCGTGGTTCTCCAGGACGACCCCGAGGGCGGGATCGCTGCGCCGGCCGCCTACATGGGCGCGGAGGAGCTGATTCCGCTGGTCATGGCCACCGCCCTGGCCATCTACCGGAGCCAGGGGGGCCGTTGGTCGATGAGCGTCCTCGACGCCTACGTGCGCCGGCCCGAACAGGCTCAGTGCCGGATCTGGAGCATGGACGATGCCGGGGTGCAGCGCATGGCCACGGAGATCATCCTGTGGCGCGAGCAGAACTACCCCGACCGTGACGCGGTCCTCGACGCCATCTTCGCCAAGCAAGTCGCGGAGGTGCTACTTCGCCCCAAGGCGTGAGCCGGCCCTTGCACCGGGGGTGGGGTGCGCCCCAAATTCCTGGTGCTGTCACGGGCCTCGCTTTCGGGAGCGAGTGAGAAGCCCCCCTGCCAGATTGGTCGCTCAGGCCGCTGTCAGGGGGGCGATCTCTTTCGGGGGGCTCGCCCACTCCCCCGCCTTCGCTGACCGATCCACACCCCACGAAGGTCCTCCGTTCGGGCCAGCTACGGAGGGAGGCTCGTTTCCCCAGGTGAGCCTCGCCACGAATCCCTGTCGGTCAGGTCCTTCCCGTTGGTCTTCTCACCCCTCTCCGAGGCCGGGGTGAGGGCGGTAACGGTGTCAGAAGCCGCCCATGCAGAAGGCCCGCCCGGCGAACCGGACGGGCCTCGCACCCTCCCATCATACGGCCCCACGCAAGGGCCGGGGTTTATTCGGGGTCCACCCTCAGCTTCACCAGGATAGCTTGCCGGAACTTCGCTCGACACGCCCGGAACTGGTAATCCTTGTCCTCCGGGATCTGGTCGAGCAGCGCGACCATCTGCTCCGGGAGGCTCTGGGCGTTCACGACTTCCGTCACCCCCCGGAGGCGAGCGTTAAGCTCCTGGTTGCGGATCCGCTCCCGCGACAGGCCGTGCTCCAGGTCCGCGAGACGCTGCTGCTGCTCCACCCGCTCCCGCGCCATCTTCTCCTCGATCACCGTCAGCTTGGCGATCGCGGCTTGGTGCATCTCCGTGAACATGTCCCGCACCTGACGGAGGTTGTAGTCAGGCAGGGCCGACTGAGGCGCTACGTCGAGGAAGCTCATGACAGGAACGCCTCGATCTGCGAGAGCAGCTCCTGGATCTCCAGGCCCTCCCGGCGTCGCATCGCGGCGACGGTGGCGAGGCTCTTGTGGTGCTGCTCATAGGTCGACTTGTGCATCTCCTCCAGGCGTTCCCTCGGGCCCTGACTCTTGGCCTGGAGCGGCCCCGCGAACTCCCGATTCGCCTTCATCCCCTCCATCATCTGATGCTCCGAATGGTCCATCGTCGATCTCCTTCTTCTTCAGCCACTTGGTGAACGATCCAAGCCCAGGCGTATTGAACCACTCCAGGAAGACAGCTAGGAGCTTGTCGCGGGTCTTCCCGAACAGGTCGTACCCGACGACCTCACCCCACCGGGTGAAGTGGAACACGGAGATGCCCTGCGTCCCATGCTCCCACCCGCTCACGGTGTCCTCGCTGACGCCGAGGGCTTGGGCAACGTCCGACTGACGCAGCCCCCGTTCGTGCCGCTTCATGGCCATCCAGCCGCCCAGGCGGTAGTCGAACAGGAGCTGCTCGTCGGTCTTCGGGGTGCGCGGCATCAGTGCGCGGTTTCGGCCAGGGCCTCGACCTTGTCCTTGAGAGCCGACCTCGCGCTACGGATCGCCTCCAGGGCACCGTCGCGGGGCCCGCCCTTCCGCTCCTTCTCCCCCGCATCCAGGCGGTTCATGGAGCGAAGCGCGGCGGCCGGCGGCTCATCGTTGGCGATCTTGGCGACGAGGCCCTGGACGGCCTTCACGGTCAACTGCCAGGACCGATAGTCCGGCTTGTCGATCGCGTCCTCCAGGTCCGTCTGGGTGTTGTCCTTCGTGTCCGGCCCGAACCACGCCTTGAGGCCGGGGACCGTGGGGCCGTCGCCGGTGTGGAGCCGAAGCCGAACGTCGAGGTCGGCCACGGCCTCGAACAGCTTCGCGCCCTCCAGGCTGGTGCGTAGCTGCTTCAGCTTCGCCTCCCGGAGGGCCTGGGCCTCGCGCAGCTCCTCCAGGATGGCCTCGTCGAAGACGGCGGCGGCCGCACTGTGGGGGAGAGGGACAGGGGGTTTCTGGGTGGGGGTGTCGGACATCATCGACTCCTTCCTGCTAGAAAGCCCAGGATCAGCGCGAGGACGGGTTCCTCGAGCACCATCTGGGCGAGATCACGAATCGCGTGGATCAGCTCCTGAAGTAGGTACATCTGATGCCTCCATGTTGAGGCCCCGTGACTCTGGCCAATCCCCCGGCAGAATCGACGTAGGCGCGAAGTGGTCGAGGTGGCCCCGCACCTGGATGTTCAGCCACGCGATGCTCCGATCGACGATGAACATGTCGGGGCCGGCGAACCCTGGGAGAGGGCCAGCGATCGTGAGGCGGGCCGACCCCCACATCGTCCCCGTGGGTTCGATGTCGAGGGCTGACTTCTCCTCCTCGGTCATATGCCCATGTCTCCCTGCGGGGGTGGGTCCTGGCCGTCCTGGAGCTCCAGGTCGGCAATCAACTCGTCGACGGCCGTGCTCCACCCCGTGGCGATGGCCGTCTCGGCGCGGACACGGTCCTTCCCGGTGGCGGCACGGGCGGCCAGCTCCCGGATCCGGTTGACGCGGTGCTCCTCGGCGGGCTCGGTCTGCGCCATCTGCCGCACCGACTGCTCGACCAGGGCGGGGTTCCTGACGAGCGCGTTCACGAACTGCTCCCAGGTTTCGGCCTTCCAGGAGGTCTGGTCCTCCGGGACCCCCTCCATGCAGGCGCGGGTCGCCTTGAGGTGGTACCACTCCAGGAGGTTCTTCTTCTTGAACCGCTCCAGCGTGGCCTTGCACTCCGCGATCTTCTGCTTCGGCGTCTTCCCTGCCGTGTTCGGCGGGGGCGTGGCCGCGACCTCGTTACCGCATTCCTTCTTCACGCAGACGAAGGCGTGGGCAAACCCCATCATCGGGGAGCCGCATTTCCCACAGGTCTGGAGCATCTCGCCCGTGTCCTCCCGGATCCACTCCCCGGTGGGCAGCTTCTTGAACGGGACGCCATCGGCCTCCCGGATCCGCTGGCCGCGAGGCTTCGCCGGTTCCTTCGGGCCGTCGCCGGCGGGGCGAGGGGACGGGGCCCTCTTGGCCTGCCGGGTCTTCTTCGGTTGCTTCGGGTTCGAGGGAGCCCCCGCCTCCGTGTCCACGCCCAGGAGCCCCAGGAGGAAGAACTTCTTCGCAGAGGTGATGGCGTGGCTGATCCCCTTGTCCTTCTCGTTCAGCGAGCGACCGAGGATCTGGTACGCCTGCGAGTGGCCGGCACGGTGGGAGACGATGGCCGTCCCCCGCACCGTCGTGAGCCACTGAACCTTCTTCTTCGCCGTCTCCGTCTCGATGTCGGCGTAGTCGTGGAACGAGAAGACGACCGTCAGGCCCTCGATGTGAAGCGCCGGCAT
>JAHEKK010000024.1 GCA_024638395.1 Gemmatimonadota bacterium
AGGGGAAGGCCCTGGCACGCAGTACCCGCGTGCCGGCCCCTTCGAGGGTGGTCGCCAGCTCCGAGACGAGTCGGGTCTTTCCGACGCCCCGCTCTCCGGAGACGACGAGGAAGTGGGGATCATCCCGCCGTCGGACCGCTTGTTCCAGGGACAACAGGTCCGGCCGCCGGCCCACGAGGGGCAGCTCGCCCTGCTGGGAGTGGGTGGGCACGGTGCGTTCCTCACGATCAGGCGGAGACTACGTCGCGGGCCCTGGAAACGTACGTAAATCGCGCTCGCTACATACGTAATCTGGGGGCGCATAGTAAGACGTTCTACGTATCTCCACAACTCAGGGCTCTCTCTAACCTGAGGAACAACCCCAATCCACAAATATGGCCGTCGCAGGAATCGGTGCTCCAGGACCGGGCACTGTGGGGCCAGGGGCTGTTCAAGAGGCTCGTCCCCTCACCGTCGGAGGCATCGTCCCACCAAAGAGACGTGGGTTCTGGACCCCACGCCCCCCCGAAGTTTCCCAAGGTCCCGCTACGGCGGGGCGCGGCGCGCTCGGCAGCCCTCGCCGCCTCGACCAAAATTGAGCGCCGGAGCGAGCGCTCTCTCCCACCACCGTAGCTCGCCTCCAGCGGTGGGGACGGAAACCGGGGCCGGGCGCCAGCGAGGCGCCCGGCCTCGTCAGATTCGCCCCGGGGTCCTCACCGGGCGTCCGAGAGGATCTCGAGGACGTAGTCGATATCCGCTACCGTGTGGTCCGCGTTGATCTGGAACCGGATCTCCTCGTCCCCTCGAGGCACGACGGGGTAGGTGAGTCCCGTCGCCAGGATACCGGCACCGTAGAGCGTTCCCACCAGCTCCCGCGTCCTTTCGGTATTGCGAAGCACGAGGGGCACGACGGGGTGCATTCCCGGGATCACCTCGTAGCCCAGATCCACCAGGCCCTTCTCGAATCGGGTCGTCAGCCGCCGCAGGTGAGACAGAAGACGGGCCCCCTCGGGCCCCTGGAGAATCTCCAGGGCCTTGAGGGCGGCGCTGGCTTCTCCTGGCGTGATGGGGTTGGAGTAGATGTACATGGGGGCCGCTTCCCGGAAGAACCGGATGAGGGGCCCGGCGGAGACCACGTATCCCCCGTTCACGCCAAAGGCCTTCCCGAGGGTGCCGATCAGGACGTCCGCGGGTGCGCTGTCCGTGTATTCTTCCGTGCCTCGTCCCGTGTTCCCGAAGGCTCCCACGCCGTGGGAATCGTCCACCACGACGATCACGTTCTCCGGGTATCCGTCATCGTGCCGTCGCGCCAACTCCATGATCTCGTCGACGGGCGCGTGATCCCCCCGCATGGAGAAGATGCCGTCCGTTACGACGAGGGCACGCCGAGCGCTACCTTTTCCGGCCTCCAGTTCCCGGTCCAGCACCTCGAGGTCCAGGTGCGGATAGATCTTCTTCCCCAGGGGCCGGGCCAACCGCATGGCGTTGATGATGCAATTGTGGTTGAGCTCGTCGGACACGACCAGCGTGGAGCCGTCGATGAGGGGAACCAGCGTGCCCATCACGGTGGCATAGGCCGACGAAAAGATCATGCCGGCTTCCCGGCCGTGGAAATCGGCCAGCGCGCGCTCCAGGGCGACATGGGGGGCGTAGGTGCCGGCGATGAATCGGACCGCACCGGGTCCGGCGCCGAAGGCTCGGGCCGTCTCCTCCTCGGCCTTGATGACCTCGGGGTGGAGCCCCATGCCGAGATAGGAGTTGGCATTCATCCGGACGAAGGGCGTGTCGCCCTCCCCGTCCAGGAAGAAGCGTGGGCCCCGCTCTCCCGAGGACCGTTCGACCCGCACGACTACCGCTTCCTTGCCCTTCGCCGTTCCTTGTTCTTCCAGGCCCTCGACGTGGGTCCTGACTACCTCAAGCATTCGATCGATGGGCATCCTGGCTCCTGGGGAATTGGGTTCGGGGAGTCGCCGCGCCCGTTCTCGGGGTGGACGGGCGTGCCACCTCAGACCGTTTCGTCGTCCTGGCTACGCTTCCTCGCCACGCCCTCCAGCATCACCGCGACTGTGCGTTCCAGTGTATAGCGGGGCTCCCAGCCCCATTGAGCGCGGGCTGCCGAGTCGTCCAATCGCTCCGGCCACGAGTCGGCAATGGCCTGGCGGACGGGGTCGGGATCATACTCGATGGTGAAGTCGGGCATGAGCTTCCGGATGGCGTCCGCCAACTCGGCAGGCGTGAACTGCATGGCCGTGATGTTGTAGGCGTTCCTGTCTTCCAGGTCTTCGCCGGGGGCCTCCATCAACTCCCGGGCCGCGCGGATCCCGTCGGCCAGATACATCATGTCGAGTCGGGTGTCGGGACCGAGAAAGCATTTGTAATGCCCGTCCGCCAGGGCCGCGTGGAAGATCTCAACGGCATAGTCTGTGGTGCCGCCGCCTGGAGGGGCCGTGTAGGAGATCAACCCGGGGAACCTCACACCCCGGACGTCCACGTCGAACCGGGAATGGTAGTAGTCGCACAGAAGCTCCCCCGCCACCTTCGTGATGCCGTACATGGTATTCGGACGTTGGACGGTCCTCTGGGGCGTGGGACTCCGCGGGGCGCCCGGTCCGAAGGCCGCGATGGAGCTGGGGACGAAGAGGCGGCAAGGGTGAGTCCGGGCCACCTCGAGGATGTTGATGAGACTCCCGACGTTGAGATCCCAGGCGCGCCGGGGCCGCTTCTCCCCGGTTGCGGAGAGAATGGCCGCCAGGTGGTAGACGTGGTCAGGGCGGAACTGCGCCACGGTACGTTCCACCGCGGCCGGGTCGAGGCAGTCGAGGACCGCTGCCGGACCCTGTCCCCGGTGCCACTCCCCGGGGTCCCGGACGTCCGTCGCCAGAACGTTCTGAGGTCCGAGATCGGCCGCGAGCGCCGAAGCCAGTTCCGTGCCGATCTGGCCCGCGGCCCCGGTCAGGAGGACGCGGGTCATGGAGTTCCCCCAGGGCCCTGTACCGAAGCGGGTTGGGATGTCGCGTCTATGGCTCGCCCGGCCCTTTCGAGGTGTAGAACGCCATGGAGAACGTCGAAGATTGAAGGAAGGAGGTCGTAAGATGGTTCTCGACGGATCTCAGGCAAGGCGGGCCAGGCGGCTCGCGGGTTCCCTGTCCACCACACTCGGTTTTGCCCTGGCGCTCAGCCTGGGCATTTCAGCTTTGGCGCCAGGTGCGCTGCAGGGGCAATCGCCGCCTCGTGAGAGCGGCGGCGGAGGTGGGGAGGAGGTCTCCGACCTGCCCCCGGGCCACGTGTGGGTGACCCATGAATCCAGACGCTACGGGTTCCACGACGGACGGTTCTACGAATGGTTCCCGGATCGGCGGGTATTCGAAGTCGTCGACGCCCCGGTGGGGGCGGCCGTTCCGAGTGTCCCCCGGGGAGCCCGCATCCGTGAGTTGCGTGGGGTGACCTACCACGTCTACCGCGGGGTGCACTACAAGGCCGCTCGCCGAGACGGCAAGCGCGTCTACGTGGTGGCCAAGATCTAGCGAACCACGCGGCCTACCCGGATGACTGTCCGCTAGCGCCGGCCCGGCCGACCACCCTGCTCCGACCGCCTGCCGCGAAACCGTTCACGGCCCTCGCGGGTGAACTCCCGGAAGATCGCCCGTTGGTCCTCCGTGAGTACCTCCTCGATTTCCCCCTGTAGAGAATCGGTTTGGCTGCGCAGGCGCGGCATGAACTCCTGCATCAACGTCTCCGCCTCACGACGACGCCGTTCCATGATCGAGTCGAGCTGGGACCGCTGCTCCTCGGTCAGACCCAGCCGGTCGGCCAGTCTCTCCGAGATGTCCATGCGCGCCAACTCCGGCAGGCCGCCGGGGCCGACCCGCGGGCCCTGGAGGGGCCGATCCCTGAAGCCACGGTCCCGCATCTCCCAGGCCGGCCGATCGCGCTGCTCGACGACGCGAAGCACGGCCAACGTCGAAGCGATGCCCGCGAAGAAGACGGCGGCCAGCACCGCCAGGGCAGCATACCTGGTTTTCATCGCATTCTCCTCATGGCGCGTAGGCCTCTACGGACTGGACCAACTCCATGACCGTGGGGTTGTACTCGCCTTCCATCCAGGCCGCCACGGTCCACGGCACCACGGCCTCGGCGAGAATGACCTCGCCAGAGGATCCAGTGGCTCCCGACGGCAGGACGAGAAGGGACAGGACCGCTGCCGTCACCAAGCCAGCCGACCCCCAGGCGACGGGCCGACGCCACGTGGAAAGGATCTGCCACAGGGAGGCCGGCCGCCGGGCCTCGAGAAGAGGTGCGGCCGCTTGGTTGATGCGGGCCACGAGGGCTTCCCACCTTTGCGGCTCCTTCACGGGATCCAGTCCTTCCTGGAGTGGGGTTCCTTCGGGAAAACCGGGTTCGGTCATGTCACAAGCTCCCCAAGGCCAGTGGACCCGTCAGCGACTTCCGCATCGAGCGCCGGGCCACGTGGAGGTGGACCCTGGAGGACCCTGCTGAGATCCCGAGCTTCTGGCCGATCTCCGCGTGCTTCCAGCCCTCCATGTCGTGGAGAACCAGGACACTCCGCTGCAGCTCCGTAAGGGCCTCCATGGCGCCCGAGATCTCGTCGCGAATGCGGGCCCGTCTCAGGTCCTCGGCGGGATCCTCGTTCCCCTCGATCCCGGAAGCGGCCTCCATCGGTGCGGTATCCCGGACCTTGTTGTATTCCCTTCGGTTGTGCGCCGTGTTGCGCACGATGGCCAAGAGCCAAGCTCGGAACTGCTCGGGCTTTTCGCATCGGTCGATACTCTCCAGCGCCTTGATGAAAGCGTCCTGGCACACGTCGTCGGCCTCCGAGTCGTTTGCAAGTCGACTGCGGGCCACCGCGTGGGCGGACCGAAGGTGCCGGCGGACGAGCTGGTCGAACGCCTTGCCGTCCCCCCGACGCACGCGATCCACGAGTGCGCTGTCGGTTTCGCCCATTGCGGTCACAGTCGGCTTCCAGAAGACCCGTTTCTCCGTTGGCATGACCGCTTCGAAGCGGGAAACGTTAAGCCGGCTCGGCGACCCGGGGAAACGCTCCGCAGCGGCCGACGGTCCGGGCAGGTGCGAGGGAGGGCAGCCCGTGTCCGTCGGGCCCGTACGTTCACGCCTCGCCCTTGAGCGTCCATCGTTCGTGGTCTCGGCCTTCGTACTTCACCATGACCGCCTCGAGGGCGCTGCTGAGATCGATCCCCTGTTGGTTGGCCAGGGAGAGCAGCACGAACAGGACGTCTCCGATCTCGAGGGCCAGGTCACGCTCGGCCTCGTCTCCGCGCTTCGGTTTGGATCCGAAACGGTGGTTCAGCTCCCGCGAGAGCTCGCCCACCTCCTCCACCAGCCGCGCCAGGATTGCCAAGGGGGGCCAGTATCCCTCCTCGAATCGGGAAATCCAGGCATCGACCCTTTCCTGGGCCTCGCGAATGTCCATGGACGGCTCCCTCACGGCTTGATGACGATCTTGCCGAACACGCTGCCCGTTTCCAGGAGCTCATGCGCCTCACGGGTATCCTCGAGGCTGAGCACACGGTCGATCTGCGGCTCCACGCGTCCCGCGAAGATCAGTGACATGGCTTCGATGAACTCGCGGTGGGTGCCCATGGTAGAGCCGAGCACGGAGAGCTGTCGCCAGAAGAGCAGCCGGAGATCGAGGGTGGCCTCCGGGCCGGTCGTGGCGCCGTAGGAGACGAGACGACCGCCGACGGCCAGCGCTCTCACGGCCTGAGGCCAGACGGCCTGGCCCACCGAGTCGAGGCAGAGTTGGACGCCGCGCCGCTCCGTGTTGCGGTATACGGCCTTGGGCCAATCATCCGCCAACCGGTCGTATGCGTAGTCAGCGCCCAGGGACCGGGCCCGAGCGACGCCTTCAGGGGTGGACGTGACCGCGTGTACCGTGGCCCCCGCCAGTCGAGCGTACTGGATGGCCATGGTGGAAACGCCGCCGCTGGCTCCGGTGATCAGGACCGACTCTCCGGAGCGTAGACGCCCTCGGACCATGAGGCCCCGCCAAGCCGTCACACCGGCCAGGGCCCCTGCCGCGGCGGCCTCCGAGGCGACCGTTTCGGGGACTTCGAGGAGGTTCGCACCGGGCACCACGACCATCTCGGCGAAGCCGCCCTGGGTGTGCTCGCCGATGACCCCGAAGGAGGAAGCGAAGCCGCCCTTCCGCCCTGCCAGCTCGTACCAGTCGTAGGAGAGGGACGGGTCCACCACGACCCGCCTTCCCATCCACGAGGTCAGGTCCTCGGAGCCCACCGACTCGACGCTCCCGACGATGTCGGATCCGCCGATGTGTGGCATCGGCGTTTCGATGGGGAGCCCACGTCTCACCCACAGATCGAGGTGGTTCATGGACGCGGCTTCTACCCGGATCCGGACCTCCCCCGGTCCTGGGAGGGGCGGGTCCACATCCTCGACGGTGATGACCTCGGGTCCACCGTTCTCACGAAAAATGGCAGCCCGCAACGCAGCTCCCGCGTTCTGGTTTCGCCTTGGGGTGGGTCGAAAGGTACCGTGGCAGGGACGCGGAGCGCGACCGGGCGCACTACTCCCGCCGAGCCTCCCGTCCTAGTGTGGTGTATCCAGAGTTCTCGAGCCACCGAGCGTGCCGAGGCGCCGGATTGAGGGAGGCGAGACGACGAGGAATAGCAGCGCTATCCGGAGGAGGAACAACGAAGCTGGCCCGGATGCATCGGTGCTCGAATGACCGAGACATTTTGGGTACACCACACTAGCTTTTTGCCCTTCGGCAATCACTTGGAGGAGTCGCGTTGACCGAGCCCGAAGGACCGCCGGCGAGCGGCCCACAAGCGGAAGATGGGACGCTTGGGGGGTACACCCGGGTACACAAGCGTCCCCCGGCTTTCGAGGGGTGCGACGGGCACCCTTATTCGGTGTCGCTGGAGACCGAGCGAACGGCGGATCTCAGGGCGCCGGTTGCCGGGTATCTGGTCTTTCCCCGCTGGGCTCGGAACGGCGTAGGCGTCATCGGACATGTGGAGAGCCCGCTCCTCTGGCGGGGGGCTACGTCGGTCGCCGTGGAAGAGGCCGCCGGCGGGACACCCCTGGTGAGGGTGCAGGAGATCCTCAACGAGGCCATCGTGGCAGCGGCCACGTCGGAGCACGGCCCGTGAGTCCCGGATCGGAGCCGGCCCTGCGGGTGACCGAGATCTTCCACTCCATCCAGGGGGAGTCCACGTGGGCCGGCCTCCCTTGCACCTTCGTGCGCCTCACGGGCTGCCCGCTCCGGTGCGTATGGTGCGACACCGCCTACGCGTTCCAGGGCGGCACCCGAATGACCCTTGATGAGATCACGAGTACCGTCGCCGGGTTCGGGGGCAAGCTGGTCGAGATCACGGGCGGCGAGCCGCTGGCGCAGAAGGATGCACCGGCCCTGGCCGAGCGCCTCCTCGCAGCGGGATATACGGTGCTTCTGGAGACATCGGGCGCCGTCGATGTAGGCGCCGTCGATCCCAGGGTTCACAAGATCATGGATCTGAAATGTCCCGGCTCGGGGGAGTCTGCCAGGAACCGCTGGGAGAACCTCGAGCATCTGGGGGCTCGGGACGAGGTCAAGTTCGTCGTTGCGGGCCAGGACGACCTCGACTGGGCCCTTGCCGCGATTCGTGACCGTCACCTGGACCGGCGGGTCTTGGAAGGAAGTCTGGGGGCCCTCCTCATCTCACCGGTGTGGGGGCTCGAGGACCTGGAGGGTCTGGCCGAAGGGATTCTGGCCTCTGGACTCCCCGTGCGGCTCCAGACCCAACTCCACAAGTGGATCTGGGGTCCCCATCGTGCGGGCGTCTGAGTGAGACCGGCCCGGCCCGAGGCAATCCGGTGAAGCCCATCAACGACCGCCGTCCGCCGGTGCGCCTCTCCGAGATCCCGAAGGCACTCGAGACCCGGTTCGGGCCCGTGGGGCACGATCTCGACCCAGGCCAAGGGAAGCATGCGTCGGTGGCTCTGATCCTCCGTCCCCCGGCGGCGGGTGCGGCGAAGGATCCCCACGCCCTGGACACGGAGCTCCTAGTGATTCGGCGGGCCGTCCAGGTCCGAGACCCCTGGTCGGGGCACATGGCCTTGCCGGGAGGACGCGTTCAGGTGGAGGACCGGGACCTGGTGGCGACGGCGGTCCGGGAGACCATGGAGGAAACCGCCGTCGATCTGGGCGCCGGTGCCGGGGCCCTGGGCCGGGTGGACGTCATGCGGCCCGCCGGGAGGGGGCTGCCACCCATTACCATCTGGCCCTTCGTGTTCAAGGTGGATCCGTCAACGCCTGCGAGGATCAATTCTCCCCGGGAGGTGGACCGCGTCTACTGGCTCCGCCTGGCCGAGCTCACGGCGGAGCGGAACCGGTCGGTGCACCGGGTCACGAGAGACGGGACGAGCTTCCGTTTCCCCTGCATCCGTGTGGAGGGAGAGATCATCTGGGGCATAACCTACCGCATCCTGGAGGGCTTCCTGGCGGTCCTCTAGCCGACGCTCCGCTTCAAGCGAGGCACCCGGGAGCTCCACGACGGCCCCTTCCGATGGTCCACGAAGGGCGGTCGCGTCAGTTCAGCCACTCCACCAGGAAGAGGTTCGTGTTGCCGTCGTGAGACTTGTTGCGGTTGGATCCGAACACCAGCTGCGTCCCGTCGGGGCTGAAGACCGGGAATCCGTCGAAGTCCTCGGAATAGGTGACACGCTCGAGTCCCGTCCCGTCTACGTTGATGATGTAGAGCTCGAAGTTGCGGCCTCGTGGGTCGTCCATGTTGGACGAAAAGACGATCCTCTCGCCGGACGGGTGCCAATAGGGCGCGAAATTCGCCGCGCCATTGTCTGTGAGCTGCCTCTGGTTCGAACCATCCGCGTCGGCGATGTAGATCTCGAGGGCTGACGGCCGGATGAGACCCTCCGCCAACAGGCTGCGGTAGTCCTCGATGGACTCGGGCGTCTCCGGATAGTGGGCCCGCCAGACGATCTTGCTGCCGTCCGGGCTGTAGAAAGCACCACCGTCGTACCCGAGACGGTCTGTGAGTTGGACCACGTCGGATCCGTCGGGGGCCATGGAGTAGAGATCCAGGTCGCCGTTCCGCATCGACGTGAAGATGACCCGGTCGCCCCGCGGCGAGAATGTCGCCTCCGCATCGTACCCGAACTCCGACGTGAGCTGGGTCAGTCCGCTGCCGTCAGTCGCCGAGGCGAAGATGTCGAAAGAGGGATACACGGGCCAAACGTATCCGCGGGAGAAATCGGGTGTGGCCGGGCAGGCCCGATTGTAGTGGTGGGTGGAGGAATAGAGGACCCGGTCTCCTCCGGGGTAGAAGAAGGAGCAGGTGGTTCGCCCATCACCGGTGCTCGCCAACTCCGACTCTCCTGACACGGGGTCGAGCACGTAGATCTGATCGCACCCCACACCGGGTTCGGGCGTGGACTGGTAGATGAGCTTGCTCCCGTCGAAGGCCCAATACGCCTCCGCGTTTTCCCCCTGGAACGTCAGCTGTCGGATGTTGCCGAAGTGGGTCTCCCTGGGATCGGTGAGGGACTCGCCCGCCGGTTGGGAGCTTTGGGCCTCGAGGACCCCGAAGGCACAACCCAGCAGCAGAGATACCAACACGGGATGGATGGCCAGGTAGGTGCGTTTCGCACGGTATCGAGTGCTCGTCCCGGGCAGCGCCTTCACCGGGAGTCTTCTGATTCGGAGGTTCATCGGTTGTCCTGAAGTTCTGACCGTTTGATTGCGATTCCCCGGGCCCCCATCTCCTCGATGAACAGGGCCGGTGGAATGACTTCGTCGGGCGTTCCGACGCCCGTCCGGTGGGCTTGGCCCCGGGCCTGGATGAGCCCCGTGATCGAGAGGGCGAAGCCGGTGGTGCGCGTCATTGCCGTAAGCTTGGTCTCGGCGTCGTAGTAGTCCAGCACGTCGAAGCGGATGCGGACAGGAACGTGGTCTTTCGACCCCGAGACTTCAACACGGGCAACCACCAGGTCGTTCCCCTCCGGGTTCGTGAGTCGTGGGGCGACCATGTGGATGAAGAACTTCCGGGGGTTCACGGGCTGGCCCTGGAAATCGACCGCTTCGTTCGACAGGAGACCCAGGTCACGGATCGCGCGCATGATGCGCGCGTGGCCCGGATACCGGATCGTCTTGTATTCGATGGTGGAGATCTCTCCCCGGTACCGGTACGGGAGGGTGGAGTTGCCGCCACCGGTGAAGAACGCCTCGAGCTGGGGGAGGGGCTCCTCGAAGTTCAGCATCTCCAATCCGGAAAGGGCCTCCACCGTGGAGATGTCGCCGTCTTTGAGGATCACTGCGGGTGTGACGTAGTAGTCGAGGACCCCCTCCAGGGAATACACGATCTGGTAGTTCAAGGGTGGCTTGGGGTCTTGGGGCAGTCCCCCCACCCACATGCGAACCGAGTCCACTCGGTCCAGGTCTTCGATGCCGCCCTGCGCGAGGATGTTCACCAAGCCCGGAGCCAGACCGGTATCCGGGGTTACGGCGACGCCCTTGTTCCGGGCCGCTTGGTCCAATCCTCGCTGCTTCTGAACGATTTCCGTGTTCCCTCCCAGGTCCGCGAAGTGGGCCCCCGCATCCACCGCTACCTCGGAGGCCATGCCGTTGAGGTAGTAGGGGAGCGCACAGAGTACGCCGGTCTGACCCCCCATCACCTGGGCGACCCCGGCACGCTCCGACGCGTCGACCTTCGCCACGGAGAGGCGGCTTCCCGAATAGGGCTCGAGAGCCGGATGGAGCGTGCCGACTTTGAGATCCGCAATCGTGACGTGTTCGACGTCGTCCTGTTGAAGCAGGTCGTAGGCGGCCGCTGAGCCTTGAGCTCCTCCGCCGAGCACGAGGAATCGCATGAGTGGGTGGGACTCCGGTGGGTTTTTGGAGAGTATTGCCGGGAGAGGGACGGGCCCGCCGGGCCCGCCCCTTCTTGGGGGTACCGGTACCGTCTACTCCAGAAGCACGAACTGGTCACCTTCGGAGGAGGCGTCGGGGGAAGGGCTCGACGCCGAGCCGGTGTGCCCTGCGTCGCCTCCGCTACCGTGGGCCCGGGTAACCTCGACGATTCGCTCGCCCTGGGGTAGGTCGACCAACTTTCGCCCGCGGGTGTTCCGGCCCTGGAGCTTGATCTCTCCAGCGGCCAGCCGCATCACGCCACCGCGGTCCCCCACCAACATGATCTCGTCACCGTCGAGAACTTCGAGAGCCGAGACCAGCCGCCCGTTGGCATCGGATGGGGCCATGGCGCGCGTGCCCAGTCCGCCTCGGTTCTGAAGCGGGAATTCAGCCATTGCCGTGCGTTTCCCGATGCCCCTTTCCGTGATCGTCAGCACTGAGGCCTGACGCCGAAGCAGCAACAGGGCGATGACCTCGTCTTCTCCCTTGAGGCCGATGCCCTTGACGCCCTGGGCGGTGCGCCCCATGACCGAGATCTGGCTCTCCGGGAATCGAATCGCCCGGCCCTCCTGAGAAAGGAGCATCACCTCTTCGTCCCCCGACGAAAGGGCCACGTCGAGGACCGCGTCTCCCGACTTGACCCCCGTTGCGATGACGCCGCCGGCACGGGGATTGGAGAACTCGGAGAGGCGGGTCCGCTTCATCACGCCCCGCCGGCTCACGAAGATCAACACCTTGTCCTCTTCCAGGTCGTCCACGGGTGCTGTGGCGACGATGGGGTCGCTCTTGTCGATCTCGAGAAGGCCGTAGATGGACTTCCCTCTCGACCTGGGGGAGCCCTCCGGGATGTCCTGCACCCTGAGGAAGTGACACTGTCCGCGACTGGTGAAGGCCAGTAGCCAACCTCCCGAGCGGGCGAGTGAGATCCTCTCCAGATAGTCCTCCTCGTACTTCTCCATGCCCGCCAGGGCCCGGCCCGAATTCACCCGCCGGCGATACAGGTGCATAGGGATGCGTTTCACATAACCGTCGTGTGAGAACGTGACCATCACGTCCTCATCCGCGACGGTGGTTTCGACCGACGAGATATCGGCCTCGCCCGTCTGGAGGATCACGGTGCGCCTGGCGTCGCCGTGGCGCTCAACGACTTCGTCCAGTTCCCCGAGCAGGACCCGGAGCTGAAGCTCGGAGTCGTCCAGGAGTGTCCGAAGCTCCTTGATTTCCGCAGTCAGGGCCTGTTGACGTGCCTGTAGCTCGATCTGCTCCAGCGAGGTGAGGCGAGCGAGGCGCATGTTGAGGATGGCGTCGGCCTGGAGCTCGGAGAGCCCGAAACGGTCCTGTAGGCGGACGGCGGCGTCCTCCCGGTCCTTCGAAGCCTTGATGAGCTCGACGATCTCGTCGATATGGGCCAGGGCCAGGAGGAGTCCATGGGTGACGTGGAGGTCCGCTTCCGCCTTTTCCAGGTCGTGCTGCGAGCGGCGCTGGATCACGTCGAGGCGGTGATCCCGGTAGCGCTCGAGGATGCCTTTGAGGTTGAACTCCCTGGGCTGCTCGCCACCATCCAACGCCAGCAGGATCGCGCCGAAGGTGGTCTGGAGGGCCGTCCTCTTGAAGAGCACCTTCGTGACTTGCTTCACGTCGGCACCTCGTTTCAACTCGATGACCAGACGCAAGCCGTCCCGGTCCGATTCGTCACGGAGATCCGCGACCTCCGGAATCGCGCCCTTCCGCGATAGAGTCGCGATCTGGTCGATGATTCTCGACTTGGACGTGGCGTAGGGCAGCTCCGTCACCACGAGCTGCTCCTTGCCTCCCCGGACGGACTCGGTCATGGCCCGGGCGCGCATCACGATGCGCCCGCGTCCCGTCTCGTACATAGACTTGATGCCGGCCGTACCGATGATGTATCCGCCCGTCGGGAAGTCCGGGCCCGGCAAGACCGACCGGAGGTCCGCCACCGTACAGTCCGGGTCGGCAACCAGAAGGCGCACCGCCTTGGCCACCTCACGGAGGTTGTGGGGGGGAATGTTGGTGCTCATTCCCACGGCGATGCCCGAACTCCCGTTGACCAGCAGATTGGGCATCCTGCCGGGCAGGACCGTGGGCTCCTTCAGGCGATCGTCGAAGTTCGACTCCCAGCGCACCGTGTCACGGTCGATCTCGTCCAGGAGCTCGCTAGCGACCCGTGAGAGTTTCGCTTCGGTGTATCGGTAGGCTGCAGCCGAATCCCCGTCGATGGACCCGAAGTTGCCCTGGCCATCCACCAGCGGGTACCGAAGCGAGAAGTCCTGCACCATTCGGACCAGGGCGTCGTAGACGGCACTGTCGCCATGGGGATGGTATTTGCCCAGGACTTCACCCACGACGGTCGCGCTCTTCTTGTACGCACGGTCTGGACGGAGTCCCAGCTCGTGCATCGCGAAGAGAATTCGCCTGTGAACGGGCTTCAGACCATCGCGCACGTCCGGAAGCGCTCGCTGCACGATGACGCTCATGGAGTAGTCGAGGAAAGAATCCTGCATTTCCTTCTCGATCAAGCGAGGGAGAATGCGTTCTCGCTTTGCTGCAACCGTCATTCAGGGCTCCTGAGCCTGGCTGGGACACATATGACGCTCTTCAGGTGTGCGTGGCGTCCAAATATAAGACGACTCAGTCCTACGGGTTTCATTCGGTTTTGCCGGGGGAGCAAAGGGACACCGGAGCGAAGCGGTGCGGCGGGCTACTTGGTCAGACTGTCGAGGATGCGCCGCTTGAGATCCGGGGAGGCTGCGGTGCAACGCAGCGTGCCCTTGATGCGGTCGGTGAAGGCCAGCTCCGCCAGAAGGGCGCGTTGGCATGCACAGGCACAGGCCCCGACATGGTTGTCGATCCGGCCACGCGTGTCTGAATCGAGGGCGTCGTCCACGTAGTCGAGGAGAAGCGACATGACCTCGGTGCAGGACAGCTGATCCAGGTCGGCCTCCTGGGGGCGGTCCGTTCCAAGGCGCTGGCGGAAGCGTGCGAACCAGGACACGGGGCTCAGCCCCCGCTCACCTTGGGCTGGATGTACCCCATCTCGGTGGCGTAGTCACGCAGTTGCTCCTGGAGCAGACGGCGGCCCCTGAACAGCCGGCTCTTGATCGTACCGACCGGCACCTCCATGACCTGCGCGATCTCGGCGTACGGGAGGCCTTCCACGTCGGATAGGACGACGGCCATCCGGTAGTCGTAGGGAAGGCCCTGGATCGCGAGGACCACGTGCCGATCGATGAGGTTGTCGAAGAAATCCCGTTCGGGGTCCTTCTGCTGTGTGGCCGCGAAGACAGGGTTCTCCCGCGTCACCGGGTCGATGTGGTGGCGGGCGCCTTCTTCGACGATCTCGTCGTGTCGTAGGATGCGTTCTCGCTGACGGAGGAACACGTTCCTGCAGATCGTGAACAGCCAGCTCTTGCACTGGGTCCCGGTCGTGTACTGGTCCCACGCCTTGAACGCCCGGAGAAACGTGTCCTGCACGAGATCCTGAGCTCGGTCGGGCGACCCGGAGAGG
>JAHEKK010000488.1 GCA_024638395.1 Gemmatimonadota bacterium
TAGCGTGCCATTCCCTCACCGAGTCCGTCGAGCTCGGGGGTGCCCCCCACGGTGGGCGCCTGAACCGGCCGAAACCCGTCGTAGGCAAAGGCGCTACCGTCCGGTGAAATGACCGTGATCTGGACATCGGCCAGCCCGGCCAACTCGCGAACCAGGGCACGACGATCATCCGCCTCGGTTGATTCGATGCGGTCCGCCACCCGGGAAGCCTGCTGATACAGCGTCTGCCGGACCGTGCCTTCGATCTCCGAACCCACCACAAACGTGGCATAGAGCCCCACCGCCAGCACCGCTACGCCCACGAAGAGGACGAAGGTCAGCATCATCCACGTCTGGGTGGATGCCCGCGAAGGAAACAACACACTGGCCAGGCGCCCCTGCCGGGGTGCCTCCACCGGGGGCAAATCAGCCATCAGTCACCGGGTTGCGTGGGGGCGCGGGGCGGGCGGCCCCGGACCGGTCAGTCCTGGGCGACTTCTTCTTCCACGAACCGGTAGCCGACACCCCGAACCGTCTGGATGTGCTGGGCAAACGGCCCGAGCTTCTCGCGGAGGTTCTTGATGTGGGCGTCGACCGTGCGCTCGGTAACCATCATGGCATCCTTCCAGATGGTCTCCAGAAGCTGCTGGCGCGTGAAGGCCTTCCGAGGATGGCGAACCAGGTAGCGAACCAGTTCAAACTCGGTCAGCGTCAGGCCTAGGTCCTTGCCTTCGAGGGATGCGCGGTACTCGTCTTCGTAGATGGTGAGGTTCCGCACCTGCAGCGTCCGGCTCTCCTCAATTCCGGCCCGTCGCAGGACGGCCTTCACGTGCGCAACGATCACCTGGGGTGACACGGGCTTCGTGAGGTAGGCATCCGCACCAAGCATCAGGCCACGTACCTGGTCATCTTCTTCACCCTTGGCCGACAGGAAGATGATCGGAATGGTCTCCGTCTCGACCCGCGAGCGCAAACGCCGGCAGATCTCGTAGCCATCCACGCCCGGGAGCATGATGTCGAGGACAATAAGGTCGATGTCGGGCGTGGCTTTTTCGAGAGCCTCGTTGCCGTCATGCGCCACATGGACGTTGAAGCCTTCCTGCCGAAGGAAGTGCGAGACGACCTCTGCGACGTCCTCTTCGTCATCGACTACGAGGATGTGCAGCTGGGAAGGATCGAAAGTGCTGGCCATGGTGCGTCTTCAGAAAGATTGCGGCTCTGCCGAGTGAGACCCGTTGAAACGAACAAGTTACTCACAACGTCCTGCTCTACGAAAAGCGGCGTCCGGAGTGTGAGATAGCCGCGAAAAATAGGTCCTGCGGAGTGTCAGGTCCAACAGTGAAGCTCAGTCCGTGAAAACTCGCGCCACCCGTTGGCTCACGCCGCAGACAATTTCGTACGGGATGGTCCCGGCAAGCCGCGCGACCTCCAGAACGGACGGGCCTCCCGTGCCCCAAAGCGTCACCTCATCGTCAACACGGACTCCAGGGGAATTGGGCGGGGCAAATGCCATACACATGTCCATGCAGACGGTCCCGGCGATGGGGTACAGGGTACCGCCAATCCCCACCTGACCCCTTGAGGACAGCGAACGGGGGAGTCCGTCTGCATACCCACAGGCCACCGTGATGATGCGGCCATTCTCCGGGGCGGTCCATCGTCCGCCATAGGAAACCGGTGTGCCTCGCCGGATTGCCTCGACGCGCACCACGCGCGAGACGAGCCGCATGACGGGGCGCAGCCCGCCGTCGGGAACGTCTCCCGAAGGGTCGTAGAGTCCATAGAGCCCAATTCCGGCCCGGACCAGGTCTGACATTCCTTTCACGGCCGGCGTCGTGAAGACGCCTCCGGTTGCGGAGGCGTGGGCTTCCATCCCGGGAGGCAACTGGGCGCGGATCTCCCGCCAAACGGCAAGCTGCTCTGTGGTCTGCCGCTTCCCCGCCAGATCTGCGGAAGCGAAGTGCGTAAAGACGCCGGTCAGCGTCAGTGCCGGGACCTCGGTAATCCGCTCAAGTGCGGTGCGGGTCTCCTCCGGCGGAAGGCCGAGACGCACCATCCCGGTGTCCAGCTGCAGCTGAACGGCCAGGGGCACCCGGGTCTGCAGGCAGGCCTCAAGCAGTTGGGTCGTCGAAATGGTGAGTTCGAGGCCATGCCGCGAAAAAGCCTCCAGTTCGTCGGCGCGAGGGGCGCCAAACACCTGAATGCGCTGGGAGAGGCCGGACTCCCGCAGCGCGATGGCCTCTGGAAGCGTGGCAACGGCAAACCGCTTGACACCGGCGTCGGCGAGCGCGGATGAGATGCCTTCCACGCCGTGCCCATAGGCATTGGCCTTGACGACGGCCATCACCGGCAAGCCCGAACCCCGCTCAATCAGCGAGAGATTGTGCCGGAGGGCCGGCAGGTCAATGATGGCGCGGGTGGGTGAATGCATCGGCTCAGAACGCCAGCTGAAGCTGAAGCGTAACCAGGTTTTCGGATTCCGCGAAAAGCTGTCCTCCTTTGAAACGGCCGTATTCCACCGTGATCCGCTCATTCCCGTACGGCTGCCCGCGGCCGGCCGAAGGACTGAAGCTGATCCCCGCAGAGAAGTAGCCGTCAGCGTCGTCGGGCCCGTTCAGGTCTGTCTCGAGCGCTTCCGCCCTGGCAAACGCCTCCGCCCGGTTTCCCATCCCGATCGCGCCGAACAGGGAAACGCCCAGTGTCTGCTGGGAGTCCCGGCCCGGGAGTGCCTGATACGTGATCCCGATAAGATCCGCCTTCAGGCGGATCCGTTGGCTCCCCGGGGCCGCTCCCAGGTAGGCGTGCGCACCGTACGTGAGATAGGTGCGTCCTACTCCGCTGCGCTCTGAAAGGGGGCCTTCGACCGGATTGTAGCCCACGAATCCGCCCACCTCCAGTCCCCGCACCAGAGCGGGCCGGACGCTCAATGCTCCGCTTATGGCCAATCGGGTCCGGTCCAGAGATCCGGTCACGTTGCCGCTGCTCACGGATTCACGATAGTTGCTCCTGGCCCGGTCCCAGCTTCCGTCACCGTTGTGGACAAACAGGATCGCCTCCCAGCCGGCCGCACGAACCCGGGCGTCAATTCCGAAGTCCCGACCATCGCCACCTACCGTCGCGCGCCCCCAGCGCTCCGCAATGGCCGGGCGATCTACCCCATCGATATGAAACATCCCGGTCAGAATGAGGGATCTGGGCTGGGCGCTGGCCATTCTGCCGACACGAATCCGAAGGGCGGTTCCGATGTCGTAGGAGGCCCAGAAGTCCAGGACGCTGACGGTACCGGCGCTTCCGTCCACCTGAACGAATACGCCTGGACCCCGGGGGATCCTACCGTCAAAGCGAAGCCGGGCGCGGCGAACGCCAAAACCCAGCCGGTCCTGATTGGAGGCTCCCGAGGAGCCCGCCGTAGCTCGGAGATGAAGCCCACCCGTCAGCCTGATCGAAGGAACTGCGGCGTCCTGGGCAGAAGCAGAAGGTGCCACGGACATCGGAAACGCCAGACAGGAGAGCACCAGCATCGCAAGTTGGACCGGCCGCTTTGGGGCAGGGTGTCCTGAAACGGCAAGGATGTCAGAAGTCATGGAGG
>JAHEKK010000489.1 GCA_024638395.1 Gemmatimonadota bacterium
AACGCGCCTCGGTCTGGAGCAGCTTCTTGGCACGACGCTGATCGGGGAGGGATGTTGCGGCCATGCTGATCACCTTTCTTCATCGGCCGCCGGGGGCCGAACGCATGTGGATGGGAGCCGGCCTGGTCCTGCGCGGTGAGCAGCGCGGCGGAGAGGCGGCTTCGCACGCACCCTTGGGGCCCAGGGGGGCGGCGGGCTGGGGATCCGGCCCGGGATCATGTTCGTCCGGGCGCGGGTGGGTCCGGGACGGGCGGTACGTGACGGTCGTCCCCTTGTCGGTGCCATCCTCGGTCGTGTCCTTGAGCTCACGTAGTGGGATCCGGATCTATGACCTGCTGGGTGGGTCGACCGACTTGAGGGAGTCCGTTACGCAAGGTGGCAGGCAGCCCTCCGTTTCGGGCGAGGTTTAGGAACGTATAAGACAATATACCACAGTTACTTAGGGTTCTCAAGCGCCCCCGTCAGCCAAGGGCCCTGACCCGTTCTGTCCCCCGCACACCGGGACGCCATGCCCGCCGGACTCCCTCGGCCGGCCTGACGCCTGTGGGGGCTCCAGCCTGAACGGGGACACCGGATCATAGGCCCGAAGGACCAGGGTCTGGTTACTACACGTACGGGTCTCCCCTCCGCCCTCTACGTAGCGTGACGTAGTTCCCCGCCAGGCCAATTGGGGCAGGTTCTCCATAGGTCCCCGGGGGCTCCGGCCCTCGGACATCGAGGCTTCCAACGGAGCTACGGGAGATGACGCCATGACCCCCGCCCCCCCCACGGCCCGTCGGCGCTGGACCCGAGCAGGCCACGGAAAGGCCTCGAGCATCCTGGTCCTGGCTCTGAGTGGCCTCTCTCCTTCGCCCGCCACATCTCAGATGACAGCGCCCCCCACGGGCCGGGAGACGGGCATCCTTCCTGCGATCAACTTCGACTCCGACGAGGGCTTCGGATACGGCGTCATCGCCGAGGTGTACGAGTACGGAGACGGACAGGCCAACCCCTACCTGTGGACCGTCCAACCCACGGTCTTCCTCACGACGGAGGGGCGCCGGGACTACACGGTCTTCATCGATGCCCCCCAGGTGGGTGAGCATTGGCGTCTGAGCCTGTTCGCCGGTTCCGAGAAACAGATTGCCACGCCCTACTACGGACTGGGGAACGACGCGCCCTACGATCCTGCGCTGGATGCCGAGGACGGCCCTGATCCCTTCTACTACCGGTTCGGGCGGACGCAGGCGAGCCTCCGGCTGGACGCACAACGGTCGGTGGCCGCCCGGATGCGCCTTCTTGCCGGTGCCGGTCTCGTGCGCACGAGCCTGGTTCCGGTTCCCGAAGGCCGCGGAACCACACTCTTCGCCGACTCGGCCGGGGCCGGTTCGGATCCGACGTGGTCGAACTATGCCCGGTTCGGCGTCATCTGGGACTCACGGGACCGGGAGACGGGGCCGTCGAGGGGCGTGTGGACCGAGTTTCTGGTCCAGGTCGTACCCGAGTTCCTGGGGGCCGCGGACTCCTACACCCGGTGGACGTTCACCGACCGCAGGTACTTCCCTCTGGGCTCGAAACTGGTGCTGGCCTACCGGGCGCTTCTGCAGGACGTCAGTGGGGGTGCACCCGACCACGAGCTCTTTCTGGTCCAGACCTCGTTCAAGCAGCAGGAAGGGATCGGGGGCGCGAAGACCGTCCGGGGCCTGCTCAAGAACCGGTTGGTGGGGCGGGGCGTGTTCGTCTGGAACACGGAGCTTCGGTGGAGGGTGGCCGACTTCGAGCTGTTGGGCCGCTCCTTCCACACCGTCCTGTCCGCCTTCGTGGACCAGGGGCGGGTGTGGGAGGATGGGTTGGCTCTCAGAGAGGTCCTCGAGGATCTGCACCGGGGATGGGGCGGAGGCGTTCGCCTGGGCATGGGTGAGAACTTCACGGTTGCGCTGGACGCCGCCACTTCGGAGGAGACCGGCCTCCCGATCTACATTGGTCTCGGCTACCTGTTTTGAGGGCCCCACTCCGGGAGCGGCCGGGGGAGATCGGATCCGGCGGCGCCAGGTGAAGGCGTGCGTGTGCCCGAACCAGGGTGCTGCCTGGCTTGCGGGATCACCCGCTGCCCAGGGTCGCCCAATCCGGCATCGAAGCGGGGTCGATTCCGAAGACCGCAGTCCCGATGAGCAGGAACACGACGGTGATGACGGCGGCGCCGACAAGATTCAGGACGATGCCCGTCCTCGCCATCTCCGCGATCTGAAGGCGCTCACTGCCGAAAACGATCGCATTGGGTGGAGTGGCCACCGGCATCATGAAGGCGCAGGATCCGCTGAGGGTCGCCGGGATCATCAGGAGTAGCGGGTTCAGATCGGTGGCCACGGCGGCGGCGGCGAGGATGGGGAGAATCATCTCGGTCGTGGCCGTATTCGACGTCAGCTCCGTCAGGAACGTGATGGCCAGGCAGATGGCGGGGATCAGAAGCCAGGGGGACAGGTCTCCGAGTCCCTGGAGCTGCGTTCCGACGAATGCGGAGAGGCCGGTGGCCTGGAATCCGTGGGCCAGGGCGAACCCGCCACCGAAGAGCAGCACGATGTTCCAGGGCAGTCTGGGGATTACGTCGGGACCCATGACGGTGGCGGCGGTGGCACCGGGAGAACGGGTGGGGATCAAGAAGAGGAGGGAAGCCATGCCCATGGCCACGGTCCCGTCGTCGATGAAGTCCGGATAGGGCAGCAGCGCGGACCAGCCGGGGATGGTCAGGGCCCCGAGCTGGATCGGCACCCTGAACACCCACAACACCGCGGTGAGACCGAAGACTCCGAGAACGGCTTTTTCTTCGAACGACATCGGGCCCAGGGCCTGATGCTGCTCAGCCACGACGCGGGGGTCGACCGTGACGTGGTCCGGCACACGGAACAGGACCCGCGTGATGAGCACCCAGGCGACCCCCAACATGAATGCGCTGACCGGTAGCGCCATGAGGAGCCACTGGCCGAAGGACACCGCAGGCGCGTCCGGAAAAGTGATGGCGAAGATCCGGGCGAACGACAGGTTGGGGGGCGTTCCGACCAGGGTGGCGATCCCGCCCACGGAACAGGCATAGGCGATCGCCAACATCACGCCTACGGAGAAAGGATGCGTATCCTCAGCCCCGAACTCCTCTTCGAGCTCCAGGATGATGGCCAACCCGATGGGAACCATCATGATGGCCGTGGCCGTGTTGGAGATCCACATGGAGAGGCCCGCCGCGGCGATCATGAATCCGAGGGTGAGCCTGGACGGACCGCCCCCGATCGCCTGGATGATCGACAGCGCGATTCGCCGATGAAGCTCCCACCGTTCCATGGTCAAGGCGATCATGAAGCCGCCGAGGAAAAGGACGATGGTGCTGTTGAAGTAGACGGGTGCAGTAACGCCGCCGGTTTCGATGCCCAGCAGCGGAAACAATGCCAGAGGAAGGAGTGCGGTGGCGAAGAGGGGAATTGCGTCGGTGATCCACCACGTGGCCATGAGCGCGGCGACCCCGGCCATGCGGGTCAATGCGGGGTTCGTCGGGTCCAGTTCCAGAGCGAAACTCGAAAGGAACAGGGCCGGGCCC
>JAHEKK010000490.1 GCA_024638395.1 Gemmatimonadota bacterium
CGGGAGCCCGTCCATCACGAGTTGTTCCCCCGCTTTCGTGGAGTGTAGCAGGGCGACCTCGTCAGGCTGCGCCCCGATGAGGGCCGCGAAGTCTCCCCGGATCCCCGTCCACACCTGGTTGACGTAGTCCTCACGACCCTCGCCTGGCCCGAGGCGGATGAAGTCCATGTAGCGGGTCAGTCCGGCTTCGGAGAAGGACGTCAGGGGCATGCCGGCGGCGGCGTTGAGAAAGGTCTCCCTCTCGCCTCGGGGGAAGACCGAGGCCTGGGCTACCGTCCTCGGGCGGCTTTCCGGCGGTCCGCAAGCTCCTCCCGCCAGCAGGGCGCCTCCACTCGCGGCGAGGAAAGCCCGCCGGTCCACTAGACCCCGCCTCTCTGTCGTGCCCATCACCGCTCCTCCATGCGTCGCCGCGCGCACGGTCCGTCACACCTTGGCCGTCGATCTGCAAGGTAGGCCACCGGGCCTCGGGGATCGAGAGAAGGCGCTCCGGGACTCGGCCATTGCGTATGATACTATGATCATAGTATTATCGACATAGTATTGATGTTCAGCCTGTCGCCCCAAGGATCTGGAGGCCACACGTGAGACGCCGGTCGCTCTCTCCGCTTGGTGAGACGGAGATGGAGGTCCTCAACCACGTCTGGACCCTCGGTGAAGCCACGGTCGCCGCCGTCCGGGACCGCATTCTCGAGGAGCGGGACATTGCGTACACCACCGTCATGACCGTGATGAAGAAGCTGGCGGGCAAGGGCTTCCTGCGTTTCGACTCGGACGGCGGCACCTACGTCTACGGCGCCGCCCGGCCTCCGGAGGAGGTACGCCAGGAGATCCTGGAGGGGCTGTTGGATTCGGTCTTCCAGGGCTCCCGCACCGCACTCGTTCAGACGCTGGTCCAGGGGCAGGGCATGTCCGCGGCGGAGCGGGAGGAGCTCCTGGACCTCGTCGAGACCCTGGCCGGGGAGAGAGGGGGGACAGATGGGTGAGGGGTTCGGGTATCTCCTCGGCTGGGCCTCCGGAGCCGCTTCGATACCGGAGAGGATGACGGCCCTGGGTGGGTGGGCGATCCCGGAGTTCTGGCTACCGCTCCTCACGTGGACCGCGTGGGCCGGCGCCGGGGTTTGGTTGCTCGGAAGGAGCGGGCCCGGTGGGATGCGAGGGTCCGCCCATCCTGCCGCTGGGCGCCGTGTCGCCCAGGTGCTTCTGTTCATGCTGCCCTTGGCGCTCCTGACCCGTGGGCTGGTGGCTCCCATCGTGCCGGATCTGGGCTTCTCTCCGGACGCCAACCGCGGCTGGGAGGCATCCGCTGCAGTGGGTTCGGGCGCGCGGGCGGAGGCTTCGCCACAACCCCAGACTGCCTCCGGGCACCTCCAACAGGCGCCTCCGCCGGGCCTCGAGACCCGTGGAGAATCCTCCGCCGGGGCTCTCGAGGCCGGCAGGATCCCCGAGGTGACCGGGGCGGGGATACTCGGAGTAGATGTCCTGCGGTGGCTCGCCGGTGCGGGTTTGGGAGGCGTGCTCATCCTTTCCGGGTACGGTTTGCTCCGTTTCGGCGCCGAGACCCGGGCGCTTCGGCGGCTCCGGGCCGGGCTGGGGCGCCTGACCGACCAGGTTGTGCTCCGCCGGTTCGATGCGGTGGCCCGGGACATGGGTATCGAAGCCCGGATCGACTGGCGCGTGGGGCCCCCGGGGTCGGTGCCGATGACGTTCGGCTTTCGGCGCCCGGTGGTGGCCCTTCCCCCGGAAGTGCTGGACTGTCCCGGAGACTCCGCTCTGGCCGTGTGCCACGAGCTCGTCCACGTGAAGCGCCACGACTATGCATGGGCCTGGGCCGAGGGGTTCGTGGCTTCGTTGTTCCGCTTTCACCCGCTGGTTCGGCGTCTGGCTCGGCATATCGGGCAGGCCCGCGAACGATCCTGTGACCTCGAGGTCGTCTCTCGCATGCCCGATCCACGGCGCTATGCAGAGCTCCTCGTCCACATGGCGGGCCGGCCCAGGGCGCCGCTCCTGGTTGCGGCAGGGCTGGCTCCCTCCTCGTCAAACCTCAAAGAGAGGCTCGAAAGCATGAGTAGATTTGCCGATTCGAACCGCCGTGAGCGGACGAAGGTGTCCACGGTGCTCACCGTGGTGATGGGCCTTGGCGTCGCGTTGAGCGCCGCATGTGTCGGGGGTGCCCCCGATGTGCCGGAACCCGATGCGGAGTTCTCGGCCGAGTCCTTTACGATGCGGTTCGGGCCCATGTCCGACGAGAACCGGGGTGAGGCCCTTCGGCTGCTCGACCTCCAGGTCAAGTATCTCATCGAGCAGATGGACGAGATCAGGTCGGGACAGCTGGAGCCCCACGCCAGGGCGCGGTACGATCTGCTGGAGTCCATGTACGTGGAGCGACTCGAACAGTACGAGACCCTGAAGATGGAAGCGGAGGTGAACCGGCGGTTGGAGACCTCCTAGTCGGCTCCGGCGGCCTTCGCGCACCCAACGACGGCCGCTACGGTCCAGGCCGGTCCCGGTTCTCGGTCTCTCCATCTTCTTCCGGCGGCTTCGGCGGCCGGGGCCGGTTCATCTTCAAGGTGACGCCTCCGAAGAACGACGAGCCCGACCGCTCCACCTCGTGCTCCCCGTCCACGAGGTAGTCCAGAATGGCCTGATCCCACGAGAGGCCGGCCTTTGCCACCAGTTCCATGTAGGCCCCGTACGCGGTTTCGTCGGGGGCCTCCGTCGTGCCGCTCCAGATGGTGACGTTGGGGTTGTACCCGCCGCCTCCGTTCTGGCCCCGGCTGCCCTTGAGGGGCATCTCGATGAGCACGCTGTCCGAGAGGGGTAGCCGGTACACGTCGGGCTCGAAGTCGGCTCCGTACCGGCGGTACCGGGCGTAGCTCCGTTGATTGAGATCGTGGACGTCGCGGTTGGCGTTGATTCCCCGTGTGATGTAGTCCCGGATCCGGAAAGCGGCTTCCTTGTGCCGGGGGTACCTGGGGTCGTCCACATAGCCGAAGCCGGGCATGAACCAGCCCTTGTTGAAGCCCCAGTTCCGTTCCGTGACACGACCGCGCCGCACGAGGCCGGTGTACTCGGAGAACAACTGGACCACCTGGTGGCTGGGATAGCCGTGGGGGTTCAGGAAGATGTCGGGCAGCCACCGGTCCCACAGGCGGCCCCGGACCCTGGATTCGGGGTAGATGGGAAAGTCGTCCCCGCCCCCTGACGTCGCGTCCATCCCCAGGGAGCCCAGATACCCTGCGTGGAGAATGTAGTCGGGCGTCTCCCGGTAGAGGTCGTAGGCCAACTGGGCCCCGTCGGGGTTCGTGAACGGATGGATCACCACGTTCACGCGGTCGAGCTTCTCCTTCCACGCGGGATCCGTGAGGAGGATCTCGGCGTGGCGGAGCACGTGGCTCGTGGACGAGACCTCGTTGGCGTGCTGCCGGGCCGAATAGACCACGGTGGGCTTGTATGTCGTGATCTTGGCCATGGACCGGTGGCTGGCCGAGATAGGGGGAGCCAGCTCGAGGGCCCAGGTGGTCCTGCCCAGATAGCTCTCACCCACCCGGGTC
>JAHEKK010000025.1 GCA_024638395.1 Gemmatimonadota bacterium
GCGCTCGACAACGTGCCCGCCGCTCGGCTCGAACCTTCGGTCCGACTCCGGACTTCCCTCCTGTTAGTCGGGGCGCCCGGATGGATCTCCGGGCGGCTTCGCCGTCCTCGATCGTCTCGCTGGATCACCTCCCCAGCTCGCTGCGCTCGATCACGTGCCCGCCGCTCGGCTCGAACCTTCGGTCCGACTCCGGACTTCCCTCCTGTTAGTCGGGGCGCCCGGATTCGAACCGGGGACCTCTGCGACCCGAACGCAGCGCTCTACCGGACTGAGCCACGCCCCGAAACGAGAGGGACCCCTCCCGTCCTTCACTTCGCTAACGGACGGGGTGGGATGGACCTCCGGGCGGCTCCGCCGTCCTCAGTCGTCTCCGGTCACCTCGCCCTCCCGGGCTCGGCTCCCTCCGGCTCGAACACGTTCGAACCCCCTCCCGTCCTTCACTTCGCTAACGGACGGGGTGGGATTCGAACCCACGCGGGCGTAAACCCACACGATTTCCAATCGTGCGCCTTAAGCCACTCGGCCACCCGTCCAACAGCCGGCGAACCGCGAAAACCCGCCCGCGTCCCTTCACTTCGTTCAGCGGAGGGAGTGGGATGGACCTCCGGGCGGCTCGCGCCGTCCTCGGTCGTCTCCGGTCACCTCGCCCTCTCGGGCTCGGCTCCCTTCGGCTCGACTCCGTTCGAACCCCTCACCCTCCCTTCACTTTCGTTCAGCGGAGGGAGTGGGATTCGAACCCACGTGGTCACATGGACCAACGCCTTAGCAGGGCGCCGCTTTTAGCCGCTCAGCCATCCCTCCGAGTAGCCCCGCCTGGGCTCGAACCAGGACTCTTCTGATCCAGAGTCAGACGTGTTGCCAGTTACACCACGGGGCTATGTGCTTCCTTTAGAGCCACCGGTCGGACTCGAACCGACGACCCCGTCATTACGAATGACGTGCTCTACCGACTGAGCTACGGTGGCATACCCTGAGGCCGAAGAGCAAATCGACCTCCTCGAGAACAACCGATTCTCAGTGGAGCCGAGGGGAGTCGAACCCCTGACCTCAGCGATGCGAACGCTGCGCTCTCCCAACTGAGCTACGGCCCCAAAAAACGTCCGGATGGGCGCGACAGGACTCGAACCTGTGACCTCCACGATGTCAACGTGGCACTCTAACCAGCTGAGCTACGCGCCCTCAACCTCATGCGCCCGGGAGGACTCGAACCCCCAACCCCCTGATCCGTAGTCAGGTACTCTATCCAATTGAGCTACGGGCGCTCACTCCAAGTCCTGAAGCCGTGATGGTTCTCACGAGAGGATGCGAGCCAAAGCGAGCGACCCAGCATCACCGTGCCTTCACGATTTTCGCGAGCGTATTTTGGTGCAGGCCAAGGCGGGCAAGGCGAGGGATCCGAGGCGTAGCACACGCTACGCCGCAGGCATCCCGAGTCCGCAGCCCAACGCCGGCATGCGCCAAAAGCCGCCGCGAAAAGTGCCCACGACAGGACTCGAACCTGTACGTCGTTTCCGACACTGGTCCCTCAAACCAGCCTGTCTACCAATTCCAGCACGTGGGCAGCATACGAAAAGACCCAGCGAGTGCTCGGGGAGGGACTCGAACCCTCACGGGGTTAACCCCCACAGGATCCTGAATCCTGCGCGTCTGCCAATTCCGCCACCCGAGCCCGGAATGCGGGACTGTCCCGGCTTCCAGACCTCGCCGAAATGGAGCCGAGGGGAGTCGAACCCCTGACCTCCTGAATGCCATTCAGGCGCTCTCCCAACTGAGCTACGGCCCCTTTCGAACTTCGCAAGCGAAGCGCTCTCACGACCCAAATTTTCAAACACCTCAGCGGGGCTGACGGGACTCGAACCCGCGGCCTCCGGTGTGACAGACCGGCACTCTAACCAACTGAGCTACAGCCCCCGACTTCTGTTTCCTACCCATACCCCCAAGGGGAATCGAACCCCTATCTCCACCTTGAAAGAGTGGTGTCCTAACCGTTAGACGATGGGGGCAGCAGGGCCGACGACCACGCCTCCGCACCGACGGCGCCCAGAACAGGCCCGGAGGGACTCGAACCCCCAACCGCCGGTTTTGGAGACCGGTGCTCTACCAAATTGAGCTACGGACCTAAAAACTTTCGTCCCCAATCGCCAGGCCTTGACCCGACGCTCCATGGCCAGGGACGGAATTGAACCGCCGACACCGCGATTTTCAGTCGCGTGCTCTACCAACTGAGCTACCTGGCCCCAGACAAAAAGCCCGACCGAGCTCACCGAGCGAACCCTACCAGGGGCGAGTACGCTTGAAGCCAGGTCGGCCTTCACACGACAAACGCCGCGCTAGGCGGCGTCTGTTGTAGTAGCGGGGGCGGGATTCGAACCCGCGACCTTCGGGTTATGAGCCCGACGAGCTACCAGACTGCTCCACCCCGCAATGAGACTCGTAACCTAGAAAGCGCTTCCTGTGCCGTCAACCGTGCAACCTGTCCCTGGAAGACGCCGCGATGTTGACCGCTTCGCTTTTCATATTTAGGTTGTCCTAAATTACAATTTAGGATGCCCTAAACATGCTTCGAGTCGTAGAATTCGCCGTGGTACTGACGGCCCTTGGGTTCTCTGCTGGATGCGACCTGATCACCCCGTCCGCACCGCCTGCGGCAGAGCGCCTCGACGGCTTCATCGACGGGATGGAGCCCGGTCAGGTCCGAAGCCACTTGCTCGGTGACGAGGAGTTCGCGCGACGGTTCAGCCCCTCGGCCGGCCTCGGTCCGATATTCGTCGCTACCTCTTGTGAGCAATGTCATGTCGGCGACGGGAAGGGTCATCCCGTCTTCGACCTCCAAAGGTTCGGTCGCACTGGGCCGTCCGGCTTCGACCCCATGATCGAAGCCGGCGGCCCGCAACTTCAACACCGCGCCGTGCCGGGCTACCCGGCCGAGTCGATTCCCCCTGGCGTGACCGGCATTTCCCGCTTCACCCCGCCGGCGGTCACGGGCCTGGGATATCTCGATGCCGTCGATGATTCGACGCTCGTGGTCCTGGCGGATCCCGACGACCTCGACGGGGACGGCATTTCAGGACGCCTTCAGATCCACACGCCCACCCCACTCATTGAAGACGCTCTGGCCCTGGAAGCAGCCGGGAGCCCGAACCCGGGCGCCCGGGGGAATCTCGTCGAGGGAGGATACATCGGCCGCTTCGGCAAGAAGGGCCTCACCGTGAACCTCCTCCATCAGACCGTCGGCGCCTATCACCAGGACATGGGGGTCACCAGCGACCTGTTGCCCGAGGACCTCTTCAACGTTCAGCAGGGCGCCCGGGCTTCAGACCCCGCCCCGGACCCGGAAGTCTCGTCGGCAACCGTCGCGAACGTCGTCTTCTATCTGAAGACCCTGCGGGCTCCAACGCGACGGCGCGCCGCGGCCCCGGACGTCCTGGCCGGCGAAGCCCTCTTCACCGACCTCGGGTGTGGCGATTGTCACGTCCCGACCCTCCGCACCGGCCGCTCGGAGATCGCCGTCCTGGACCAGGTGGAGTTCCATCCCTACACGGACCTTCTCCTCCACGACATGGGGCCCTCCCTGGACGACGGATACACCGAGGGACGGGCCCTCACCTCAGAGTGGAGAACGCCGCCGCTCTGGGGCATCGGCATCCAGGAGAATTTCCAGGGCGGGTCCGCCTTCTACCTCCACGACGGTCGAGCGTCTACGCTCCCCGAGGCCATCGAGCTCCACGGGGGAGAGGCGGAGGCCAGCCGCAACGCCTTCGTGAACCTGGACCAGGAAAGCCGGTCGGCTCTCCTGGCCTTCCTCCGGTCCCTGTAGCCATGGGACACGTCGACCGGCGGGGCTTCATGGGTACGCTGACGGCTCTCGGGGTGGCCGGCCCCTCCGTCCTTCTGGGCGGTTGTGGAGGCCTTCACTACGTCGCTGCGAGGCCCGAGGCAGCCGCCTCGAAATCGACGTAGCCGCATTGGAACCGGAGGGGGCGGGCTACGTCGCCGCGCCAGGCCTCGACCGGCCCATCTACGTCCACCGCACAGCCCAGGGCTCCTACTCGGCCGTGCTCGCCGAGTGCACCCATCGCCGCTGCATTCCAGAGCCGGCGGGCGACCGCCTCGTGTGCCCGTGCCACGGAAGCGAGTTCACCCTTGCCGGGACGGTCCTCGAAGGCCCGGCGGAGCGGGACCTGCCAACGTTCGGGGTCGAGGTCCGGGGACCACTACTGGTCATCGAGACAGGGGGCCCGAAATGAGGCGAGTCTGGTGGCTACTGGTCGTTGCCGTCGCCACGCCGGTCGCGACAGGGGCGCTCCACGGACAGGCGACAGACCCGGATGGCGTCTACGCGAGACCCTTCATAGGCCGGGGGGATGCCACGGCTCTCGGGGGATACCTGGAGGCGAATACGAACTACTTCGTCGAAGACGGGGTGGGTGAGGGCTTTTCGTTCGAGTTCCGACGGTTCAACCTCTTCTTCTTCTCTCCGGTTTCCCAACGGATCCAATTCCTTTCCGAGCTCGAATTCGAACACGGGACGGAGGAGATCGCACTGGAGACCGCCCTGATCGACTTCCGGCTCAATCGGTGGGTCACGCTCCGAGGCGGCATCATCCTGCCCCCCCTCGGCTATTTCAACCAGAACCACGATAGCCCGCGTTGGGAGTTCGTGGACCGTCCCCTGGTCTCCACGACGGTGATCCCGTCGACCTTGTCGGAGGTCGGTGGGGGCGTGGTGGGCACGGTGCCGCTGGGCGGGTTCCGTTTCACGTACGATGCCTATCTCACCAACGGACTGGGTGAGGGAATCCTCGACAACGACCTGGGTCGGACCGACATCGCCAGCGGGAAGTCCGAGGAGGCTTTCGCGGAGGATCCGAACGCGTCGCCTGCCCTGTCCGCCCGGGTCTCGGCGTCGAGAGGGGTTAGCCGATTGGGCGCATCCTACTATGGAGGCGCCTACAACCAGGCAACACTGGAAGGGGAGTCCGTCGACACGGACCGACGAATCGATCTGTTCGCGCTGGATGGTGCCACGGCGCTGGGGCCCTTGAAGCTTACCGGCGAAGCAGCCCTGGCCGTGATCGGTATTCCTGCGTCCCTGGCCGAGGTTTTCGGGGACAGGCAGTGGGGGTTCCACGTCGACCTGGTCGCCCCGGTATGGCGCCCCACGGTCCAGGGGTACGAAAACGCAGTCGTGAATCTCTCCGCCCGGGTCGAGCACGTGGACTACAATGCCGGCTCCTTCTCATCGACGGGCGCCTCCATCGGAGACCACGTGACGGCCCTGGTTGCAGGGGCCTCCTTCCGTCCGTCACCGGGCACGGTCGTGCGCCTCAACTACCGGCGACAATGGAGCCGGGATTTCGCCGGCAACCCGCTGGTCCGGGGAGCCGGAGTGCAGCTGGGGTTCGCGACCTACTTCTAGGGAAGTTATGCGACTATTCGGGCGGCGATCCCAGGGGCCTCCAAGCGGATGCTCCGCAGCACTCCGCCCGTCGAGTAGCCGTCGAAACCCGCGAAGTGGAGACCCTCGAACCCCCGACCCAGAAACGGACCGGGGGGGTGTCCACGGGGATCCAGGGCTCCTCGGATCTCGGGCACCAGTTCGTCCGTGGCCGACCTGAATCCGGTGGCCAGGACGACTTCCTCGCAGTCCAGCATTTCGCCCGTCTCCAACTCCACGCCCCGGGCGCAGAAGGCCTGAATCGGGCCAACCACCCGGATGTTGCCCCTCTTGATCTGCTTGACGGTCCCCACGTCGACGACGGGCGTACGCCCCTCCTCCCTCAACTGGGCCAGTGGGGGCATCCGTGGCGTGTCGATCCCCCACCGCCTCAAATCCCCGACTGCGAGGCGCCGCAGCGCGCTCCCGATGGGATCGGCGATTCGCGGCGGCAGCTTCCCGAGCAAAAGTGCGGTCTTGGCCGTGGGGCGCCCGAGAATGTCCCGGGGAACGATGTTGACGGGGCCCCGGACGCTCAGGACCGGACGGCCCCCGTGCTCCAGAACGTCGAGCGCAATCTCGGCGCCGGTGTTGCCCATGCCCACGATCAGAACCGTGCGACCCGCCAGATCCGATCCATTCCGGTAGTCCACCGAATGGCGCACCCGCCCGCTGAACGTCTCCATTCCCGGCCACCGTGGTTCATGAGGCACGCGGTTGAAGCCCGTAGCGATTACCACGTGAGACGCCCCGATCGTCTCGCCGCCTTCGAGGCCTATCTGCCATCCTGAATCGCCGTACCGCTCCACACTCCGGACCGTGGCGTTCATGCGCGGTTCGATGCCGAGCGCCTGGGCGTAGTCGTCGAGGTACTCCACCACCTTGGCACGTGGAACGTACTGGGGCCAATGCCCCGGAAACGGGCGGCCCGGAAGGTGGGACTGGTCTCTGGTGGTGTGGAGGTGCAGCCGGTCGTAGTGACCACGCCAGGCCGACGCCACCTGGCCCGCCTTGTCGAGAACCACCGGTGATACGCCGCGCTCGATCAGGCAGTAAGACACCGCCAGACCGGCGGGTCCGCATCCGACGACCACCACCTCGGCCGCCGACGTCACCGCCGAACCCCTCCGCGCGCGGTCAGCTCGTCAACAAGACTCACAGTTGTGATTGTTCACCGCCCCCAACTTCTCGAGCAACGCAATGGCCTCGGGGAACGGCTGCACACGCTGCTGCGGTCCGTTGGCCATATCGACGGTGGTCTGGCCCCTCCGGCTGACAACGGTGACGTCCGCGCCCATCTCCACGAGGTAGCGGATCAACTCGTTGTCGCCCCTGGCAGCTGCGTTGTGGAGGGCCGAGTAGCCTTCATGGTCGCGCACGTTCACATCGAGGCCCAGCTCACCCACCAGGTACCTGGCCGCCGGGAGCCATCCATCGGGCACGGTCCGGTGCTGCTGGCCCACGCGAGAAGTCCCGTAGCCGACGCCGGTTGCCGCGTGAAGCGGATGGACGGCATCCCCACCGACGGGGACGGGTGGGAGGCCCGAGGGATCGGCTTCCTCGGAATCGCCTCCAGATCTGCGGCGCGACGGCGGATTCTTGGTCGAGATGTTTGGATCGGCTCCCGCCTCGTACAGAAGCTTCATGGCCTCGACGTCGAGGGAGTAGGCGGCTCTCCAGAACGGTGTCGCGCCCGCGAAATCCACACCCATCCGCCCGGCGTTATAGGCGGTGTACCACACGTGGGTGTTCACGCGGACGTTGGGATCCGCCCCCCGCTCCAGAAGGGCTCTCATCACGTCGAGATAGGGGGCTTCCTGCTGCTGCCAGGCCGTCGGCTGCGGATACCACGTCCTGAGGGCCCACCGGTTGTTCAACGTGGCGAACAGGGGACCAACACCGTCTTCGCTCGCCAGATTTGGATCCGCTCCCCGCTCCAGCAGCATCATCGCGAGATCGTAGTTCCCGTTGATCAGCGCGATCAGCAGCGCACTGGACTGGTCTCCA
Source organism: Gemmatimonadota bacterium (assembly GCA_024638395.1). GTDB lineage: Bacteria > Gemmatimonadota > Gemmatimonadetes > Longimicrobiales > Gaopeijiaceae > JAHEKK01. Next base: position 7,445 of record JAHEKK010000025.1, read on the forward strand.
TCCGTGACCTGGTCGATCTCCACACCCGCATCCAATAGGGCCTTGGCGACGGCCCAGCGCCCGTCGCGGGCGGCATAATGGAGTGCCGTGATCCCACCTTGCTTGCCAACGATCTCGTCGTAGGAGGTGGCGAACGCCTGGATGTTGCCCCCACCGCCCTGGTAGGCCCGTGGGTCCCGGGGCTGGTTGTCCGGCGTCGGCCGATCAGGGTCATCGGGCACTGCCGCCTGGGCCCCGCGCCCCCGACGGTCGGGGTCCGCGGCCGGCTGGCCCTGCGTGCCTTGAGGCGCACGCCGGTCCTCCGCAGTCGGCTCCTCTCCCCGAAGGGCGGCCTGGATCCGCAACCTGCGAGCCCGGTCCTCCCGATCGAGCTCCGCCCGGGTGCCAAAGTCCACGACCCGAGTCGCGGCGGCCGGGTCCACTCCCGCGTCGAGAAGGATCTCCACCGCATGAACCTGCCCGGCGGAAGCCGCGAACATGAGTGGTGTGCGCCCTTTGTGCCCGTCCCGGGCGTCTGCGTCTCCACCCGCCGCGATGAGGGCAGTGAGGGTCATGGCGTCACCGGACTCGGCCCCGAGGTGGACGGGCGTGACCCCTGTGGTCGAGACGACATTCGGGTCGGCCCCCGCATCGAGGAGCGCCTGAACGGCGGCTGAAAGACCGCGGTGACTGGCCAGGTGCAGCGGCGCGTATCCGCCCAGGCGCGTCGTGCTCTCCAGGGTCGCGCCCGCGTAGACCAACACGTTGACCATCGCGGCATCGTCGTTCATCGCCGCCCAGTGAAGCGCGCTCATGCCGTCGCCCTGGGATGCGTTGACGTCGGCCCCGTCCTTGAGCAGGGCCCGCACCGTTTCCAGGTCTCCGCGCTCGGCGGCGTCCGCCACGGGTGCTTCAAACAACCCGGTCTCGCCCAGGCCCGGCCCGGCCCCGACCCGCGTCTCCGACCACGATCCCACGGCTTCGGATGGCGCCGCGAGAACCAATGCCATGACCGCCAGGGATGCCGTTACCAAGTGGACTCCGACTCTCATGATCCGGTCTCCTCGTCTTCGGCGGTCACGACGATTCTGTTGGTCAAGAAGGGCGCGCTGGTGGCCACGCCCTTGATGTAGGCCGAGACCGCATGGTCTTCCTGGGCGGCTTCCCTGATGATGGAACGGACCACCGGCATGTCGAAGTACTCGACCCTCCGCCCCAGTGCGTAGGCCATGAGATTCTCCGTGAACGTCCCGAGCACGACGTCGGCCCGTAAAAGAAGCGCCTCCCTCAGGTCGTCGACCCCCTGGATCTCGGACCCGTCGTACAGCTCACCCACGGGATCCACGGGGTTACCAGCGTCCTTGATGCGCCAGGCTCCGGTGACGTCGAAGTTCTCGAGCGCCAGACCAATGGGGTCGATGACGCGGTGGCAGGAGTTACAGGTCGGATTGGCACGATGCTGCTCCATCCGCTCGCGCACGGAGAGCATCCGTCCATCTGCGACCGCGTCGGCGTCGTCCAGCTCCGGGACGTCCGGGGGAGGGGGCGGGGGCGGCGATCCCATCAGGACCTCCATGACCCACTTTCCTCGAAGCACGGGCGACGTACGGTTCGCGTGTGACGTGAGGGTAAGAATGCTCCCGTGGCCGAGCAGCCCCCGCCGGGGCAGCTCCCCGTAGGCCACCCGGCGGAACTCGGGGCCGGTGACCCCCGGGATCCCGTAGTGACGGGCGAGGCGCTCGTTCACGAAGGTGTAGTCCGCCGTGAGAAGCTCCAGAACGCTCCCGTCGTTGTGCACCAGATGGTCGAAGAGGAGCTCCGTTTCCCGGACCATCCCCTCTGCCAGGGTGGCGTCGAAGTAGGGGTAGTCCAACGCGTCGGGATGCACCTTCTCCACGTCCTGTAGTCGCAGCCATTGAGCGGCGAAGCGCGTGGACAGTGCCCCGGACCGGGGGTCGTCCAGCATCCGGTCCACCTGCGCTTCGAGGACCTCCGTCCGTGACAGCCTCCCGCGCTCTGCGAGAGCAACCAGCTCCTGATCAGGAAGAGTGCCCCAGAGAAAGAAGGAAAGGCGGGACGCCAGGTCCACGTCGCTGATCCGATAGACCCCGTCCGAACCGATGGATCCGGGCACTTCCTCGGTCCGGAAAACGAAATGGGGGCTGGCCAGGATCGCCTGGAGACCGACCCTCAGCCCTCCTTCGAAGCCGCCGTCCTGGGCCCCTTCGTCATAGAAGCCCAGCAGGGCGCCGATGTCGGTCGGCATCAGGGTGCGCCGGTAGGCCCGCGTGGCCACATCGGACAGAATCGACTCCGCGCAGGGCCTCGCCTCTTCGGCCCTCGTGGGCCGACAAGTGAAGAGGCGGCGGCGGGTCGGCGTCTCCGCGACGCCGGTTGCACCGAAGGGGCCGACGATCGTGAACGTCTGGAGGTGGGGGAGTGTGGTGACACCATATCCGAGGCCGATCTGCGTATCGGCAAGGGTATGGTCCAGCGGGCGAATGAGGTCATCCACCGGCCCATCGAACCGCTTGACGAAAGCCGCGGCCACTCTGCGAACGCCGGCCTCTACGAAGATGGAGTCCGTCGACAGGGTCATGCCCGTGGGATCCGAATCGGACATCCATCGATCGAGCTCCACCACCGCCACCCGCGCCCCATCGATGGAGATCTCGATCTGCTCGTCCAAGGCCGTTCGCCCGAACAGCTCCCCTTCCGGAGCGGCGTAGGGCATCACCTGGAATACGTAGCGCCCGCTGGCGGGGAACGTGTGCTCCACCGCCGTCCCACCGCGAGTCCCGATGGGCGCGCCCACCACCCGCTCTTTTTGAGAAGCGGTTCGAGACACCCGGTAGGGCGTGGACGTGGGATTGGCATCGGGATCGCCCAACACCATCTGGCTCACATGGGCCGCGGCGCGGAGGTAGCCTTCCATGAGCGTGGCCGAGGGCATCTGCACATCGGCGATGTTGTCGAAGTTGGCCGACTTCGTGTCGAGGGGCAGGAAGGCTTCCACGTCCACTTCGATCTCGAACAGGGTGCGGATCGCCGCCTTGTATTCGGCCCGGTTGAGGCGCTGAAACGTGCGGCTTCCCGGATCGGGATTGGCGCGCGCCCAATCGTCCATGCGGTCTTCGAGCGCCGTAGCCAGAACGGTCAGGGAATCTCCTCCGGGGCGGTTCGAGCCCGACGGGGGCATCATTCCGGCCCGCAGCTTACGGATCATCTTCTCCGCCGTGATTCCGTTCGCCGGCGCATCTTCGAGCGAGAAGGACTCCAGGGAGAGATTTCCGCGCAAACGGCGCTCGTTGTGACACCGCACGCAATACTCCTCGATCATCTCGTCGGCCGTCAGAGCATCGTCCGGGAGAGTGACGTCCGGGGAGCCCGCGATATCGACACCGAGGAGGGGCCCGTGGGCCGCCTCATGTGGCCGCTCCGGCGAGGGAGACAGCACGGCGAAGCCCACCGCGAGGGCCGTCAGGCCCGTGGCAGTCAAGGGATGGGAGATCGAGAGCATGATTCCTTCGGGTCAGGCGCCAAACATGTTGAACTGGCGGGTGAACTTGATGAAGAGAGAGCGGCCCAGGGGGCCCGTGAGGGCCTCGAGACCCTGGACCTCGTTGTACACGATAAACAGTCCGGTCCCCGCCGTATTGAGCCAGCCGAAACGGGCATTGGCGGACCAGGTGTCTGCCTGGTCCGAATACTGGACGAGGGATTGAACATAGATTCGAGGCGTGAAGAAGTACCCGAAATTCAGCCCGGCCAGCGTCGTGGTAAATGCCCCTTCCGGCAGCTCGACGTCGTTGTAGGTGAGGCGGACCGTCGTACTGAAGCGAGCCCCCTGTCGAAAGGTGAGGTTCGCTTGCCCTTCCCACCGGTTTCCCGTGAGGAAGCCGCCCCACGTGAACCGCGAATCCAGGACCACGCCCGCCGACCGGTTGGTGTTGAAGACAAACTGGCCTTCCCAGTTGTCGTAGGTCCCCGTGGGGACCGTCACTTCGGTGCCGGGGACCGTAAACGCCTCGAACAGGCCCTCCCGCACCCAGTTGGCCCCCGTGTGGAGTTCCGTTCCGTTGGGCCAGGCCCAGTGATTGTCGATGTGCCAGCGTCCGGTCTCTTCGAACCCCGTCTCGACCCCCGTCCTGCGGCTACGGTAGGTGAAATAGGAGACGTGGGGCCTGAGCTCACGGAAGATCCTGCTGGGACGGATGTAGTACATCCCGAAGAGCTGATAGTACCGGTGCCCGTCCCGCGGAAGAAAGCCAACCTCTGGATTGAAGTTCTCGCCGATCTCCCGGACGGTCGCGTTGGAACGGAAGCTCCGGCTGCTCCAGCCGGCCGTAACGTCCCATGCCGACTCCGCCCCACTCAGCCCCGGGGTCTCCGTCTGGGCCAGAAACGACGTAAGGGTGAACTGCTCACCGATGCCCAGGCTTCCGTCGACGGCGTAGGTGCGATTGTAATCGCCGCCGGCCTGGCCATCCCGGTTGACGAAGATCGCGCCGATCCGGGACCGGTTCGGCAGCTCCTTTGCCACTCGCGCCACGGAATAGGCGTTCTCCGGCTGGAGGGTTACGACCCCGTCGTCCAGCCCGCCGGTCTGAATGTGCAGCAGCCCTACGTTCAGTCCCGCAGCCTTGCCTGACAGACGCCCGCCGCCCGTGATGGGAACCGGCTGTCCGTTCGATATCCCGATTCTACGCGAGAAGAAGAGGTCGGCGTTCCCGCCTCCCACCGCAAAAAGCCCGGCATTCTCGAGGAAGAAGGGCCGCTTCTCGGGAAAGAGGAGTGAGAACCGCGTCAGGTTGACCTGTTGGTCATCGACCTCCACCTGGGCGAAGTCGGTATTCACGGTCAAATCCAGCGTGAGGCCCTGGGTGACCTGAATCTTCGCCTCGCCGCCGATCTCCCCGGCCTCGTCGAAGGCCGTCTGGCCCGCTGCATAGTCCCGGGTCGAAGAGGCCAGGATGTAGGGGGTGACGGTCCCTAGCCGGCGGAAGGGCGGATCGACGCCTGCCAGCGTACCGGCAAAGTCGAGCCGGTACAGATCGAACTCCCGTGGGACCGGCGCCCAGAACGACTCTTCGTTGAGGCGCCGCACCCTTCGCGACACGTTGAATCCCCAGCCCTCGTTCTGGTCTCCGTAACGGAGCGTCGAAAAGGGGATGCGGAATTCGGCGTACCAGCCCCGGTCGTCCCGGGATGTGGCGACCTCCCAACTCCCGTCCCAGTTCTTGTTGAAGCCCCCCCCGGCTCCGGCCTGGAACCGCCGCTGGTTGTTGCCTCCACCTCCGAGAAAGAACCCTCCGCCACTCCCCTGATTGGCAACCTGACCGTCGTACTCGATCCCCACGGGTGTGGTGCCGAAGACGAAGCCGTTCTGCTGGTCCCGGTAGGTATCGAAAATAAGGAGAACGGCATCTGCGTCGGTCACCTCGTAGTCCCGGATCGCCTCACCCGGAACGATGTTCGACGCCTGGGAATCGAAGGCCCAGACCCCTATGTACACAGCCTGCTCATCGTAGGCTACGCGTACTTCTGTGGGCTCGGACGCCGGACTTCCGTCAGCCGGCTCGCGTTGGACGAACTGGTCCATGGGCGCGATGTCGGCCCAAAACGACTCGGCCAGCAAACCGTCGATCGTCGGTGGGCCGTCGATTCGCATGGCCGTGGCCGTTACGGCGTCCGTCCTCCCGTCGGCGGAATCCGAGCCCGTGTCCGACGGGCCCGTCTGGGCTGACAGCCCGACCGGGAGCAGCATGAGGACCAGACCGTTGGTCAACGCGGGTAGGGATACCTTCATCTTGCTGGGGGGCTCCAGTCGGTGATCGACGTTTCTTTGGTTGCGGCGCGGAAATCGGTATGGCGAGGGGCGGTCCTGACGAAACGATTCGGGGCCTCGGACCCCAAGGAAGGCCCCCAGACCCGTGCTTTTGTTGAGTTCTTTCGTATTTTGGGTTCCTCCACGAACTCACTTCATCCACACCGCCCATGCAGCTCGACGACAAGACCGCAATCGTGACCGGCGGGGCTTCCGGCCTCGGCGGGGCGACGGCCGCCGCCCTCGTGGAGGGTGGGTGCTCCGTCGCTATTCTCGATATCGATAAAGACAAGGGGACCGCCCACGCCGCCGCCCTGGGAGATCGTGCGCGCTTCATCCCGACGGACGTCACCGACGAATCCTCGGTCACCGCCGCCATCTCCAGCGTTCTCGAGATCGAGGGTGCGCTGCACATCTGCGTCAACTGCGCCGGCATCGGACCGCCGGCCAAGACGGTGGGCCGCGACGGGCCCCATCCCCTTGGGCTTTTCGAGAAAGTGGTGCGAATCAACCTGATCGGGACCTTCAACGTGGCCCGGTTGGCGGCTCACGCCATGCAGTCCAACGACCCCGATGACGGAGAGCGGGGCGTCATCGTCAACACGGCGTCCGTAGCGGCGTACGAGGGGCAGATCGGACAGGTGGCCTACGCGGCGAGCAAGGGGGGCATCGTAGGGATGACCGTTCCCATGGCCCGCGACCTGGCCCGCGACGGGATCCGGGTGAACACCATCGCCCCGGGCATCTTCGACACGCCCCTGCTCGCGGGCCTGCCGGACAACGTCAGGGACGCCCTGGGGCAGATGGTGCTGAACCCGCAACGCCTGGGTCACCCGGCTGAGTTCGCTCGCCTCGCGGTCTTCCTGATTCAGTCGCCATATCTCAATGCGGAGACCGTACGCATCGACGGCGGAATCAGGATGCAGCCCCGGTAGCGTCTCACGCGACGGGACGCGGGTTGTGAACGCTGGCCCCATCCCAGGTGTCTCCGGCTAAACCCACGCGCCCTTCTCACCGAATCCCACATGTCCGAATCCGACACTGACGCAGGACGCCCGGCTCGCCGGGGATTCCTCGCCGG
>JAHEKK010000491.1 GCA_024638395.1 Gemmatimonadota bacterium
AGGTCCGGGACGCCACCGTCCTCCCCGGATTCGCCGGCGCATGCGGTCCCGAGGCCGATCACCGCGCCGAGAACGAGCGTGAGCCAAGGCAGACGTCGCCGGGGAGCTCTGGAGTGCGGGGCAGTGAATCGTAGCATGGCGTTCGCGGCTTGGAGGGGTGCGGGCGCGTCTCGGTGAGACGACTCATCCCGACCCTGAGCTGGGGATGGAAGCCTCTCTCTCGATAGATTGGTTCCCCCGGTGCGTTTTCGCGAGTCCTGGGGCCCACCCCCTCCACCATGAGATCGTCCCCCGACCGCCATGTGCTCGATACTCTCGATACTGGATCTGAACCCGGAGCAAGCGCCTCCCAGAGCGCTCGCCCTCGAGCTGTCCCGACTGCAGCGGCACAGGGGTCCGGACTGGTCCGGGGTCTACGAAAGCCCGCGGGCAATCCTCGCCCACGAGCGCCTCGCCATCGTCGATGTCGAGAGCGGCGCCCAACCTCTGTACAGCCCGTCGAACAAGCAGGTGCTGGCCGTGAACGGGGAGATCTACAACCACCGTGAGCTGGAGGCGCCGTTCCGGGGGAACTACGGCTTTCGCACAAAGAGCGACTGCGAAGTCATACTGCCCCTTTACCTCGCTCACGGCAGCGATTTCATCGACCGCATCAACGGCATCTTCGCCTTCGTGCTCTACGACGAGGACCGGGATCGCTACGTCATCGCTCGGGATCACATGGGCATCGTACCCTTATATACGGGATACGACGAAGAAGGACGTTTCTACGTCGCGTCGGAGATGAAGGCGCTCGTCGGTGCCTGCCGAACCGTCTCCGAGTTCCCCCCGGGCCACGTTCTGGATTCCGAGGAGGGCGCCGTGCGTCCGTACTACGAGCGCCCCTGGCGCTCGCTGAGCGGGGCCACCCAGCCGCCGGCGCCCGATCGCCTGAGGCAGTCCCTCGAAGCCGCTGTCCACCGTCAGCTCATGTCCGATGTGCCCTACGGTGTGCTTCTCTCCGGAGGACTCGATTCGTCCATCGTCTCGGCCGTGGCCCAGCGGTTCGCACGAAATCGCATCGAAGACGACGACCAGACGGAAGCCTGGTGGCCCCGGCTCCATTCCTTCTGCATCGGGCTGGAAGGCTCACCCGACCTGGCAAGCGCCAGGCTCGTGGCCAAGCACATCGGCACCGTCCACCACGAGTTCAAGTTCACCGTGCAGGAGGGCCTCGACGCTCTGAGCGACGTCATCTATCACCTCGAGACGTACGACGTCACCACCATTCGGGCGGCCACCCCCATGTACCTCATGGCGCGTCGCATCAAGGCCATGGGCATCAAAATGGTGCTGTCAGGCGAGGGGGCGGACGAGATCTTCGGCGGCTACCTGTACTTCCACAAAGCGCCGAGCCCCGCCGCTTTCCACGAAGAGACCGTGCGAAAGCTGGACCGGCTCCATCTCTACGACTGCCTCCGGGCCAACAAGGCCATGGCCGCGTGGGGCGTAGAGGTCCGCGTGCCCTTTCTCGACAAGGAGTTCATGGACGTGGCCATGTCTCTCGACCCCGCTGCCAAGATGCCGGCGGGAGGGATCGAGAAGCGCATCCTGCGGGAGGCCTTCGAGGGATACCTGCCCAAGGAGGTGGCGTGGCGCCAAAAGGAGCAATTCTCCGACGGTGTCGGGTACTCGTGGATCGACTCGCTCAAGGCTCACGCGGAAGCGTCGGTCTCGGACCGGGACCTCCAGAACGCGCACTTCCGCTTCCCCCACAACCCTCCGGCCTCCAAGGAGGGCTATTACTACCGGGGCATCTTCGAGACCCACTTCCCCCTGCCGGCCGCCGCCCAGTGCGTCCCCGGAGGGCCGTCCGTCGCCTGCTCCACCCCCGAGGCCCTCGCGTGGGACGGCGAGCTGTCGCAAACCATCGATCCCTCGGGTCGCGCCGTTTCGGGCGTGCACCAGGAGGCGTACGGGGAGTAGGCTTGCGGGACCGCAGCTTTTCGGACGAACTGCCCCTCGGGGTGGGCGCCAACGCCTGCGTCGTGGGCCCTCCCTGCGGTCACGCGTCCGGTCCGGTCCCGCCCTCCAGCTTCAGCTCATAGCAGCGGCTCACGTCGGCCCCGGGATACGAGCCGAATGGCGGGATCTCCCGGAACCCTGCCGACTCGTAGAGCCCGATGGCCTCGTGCTGGTGGACGCCCGTCTCCAGCCGCACGACGCCGACGCCGGACTGGCGCACCCGGTCGACGAGGCGGTCGAGGATCCGCCGTCCGAGACCCAAGCCGCGGAAGGCAGGCCTCACGAACATGCGTTTCACCTCCCCATAGGCCACATCGGACCCCGTGGCCGGCAGATGATGGACGGCCCCACACCCCGCGGCCGCACCATCCACCCGGGCCACCAAGAACTCCACACCGGGCCGCATCAGGCGCGCGATGTCATAGCCGTGGCGGTTCTCCGGTGCATAAAGGGGGTTCAACACCGCGTCCAGCTCCGAAACGAGCGCACGCCCGTCCGGAGAGTCCGGGGCTTCGATTTCGATGGTCACGTTCACGGCCAGACCAGTGGTCCACGGCGGTTCCAGGCGGTGCCGGGGCGTCGGCGCCCACCCATATCGAGGCAAACTGTCGGCCGGCGGAGGGATGGTGCAAGGTGGCCCCCGGCGGGGTGACGGCGGGCGAGCCGCCCACCGGATGGGTCCCGCCTCCTTCACTCGCCGGCGGGGTCCAGGAGTTCCCGGGACGGCTTGCCCTTTCTTGACCTAAGACTTTTAGGTTTTAGACTGTTGAGCGCAACTGGAAGACGGCTACACCGGGGATGGTGGTGGATGGACGGAGAGGGATTGACCCTCATCAAGGGCACCTTGGACCTGCTGGTCCTGAAGAGCCTGGCGGCCAGCGAGCCCCTCCACGGCTTCGAAATCCTGGAATGGCTCCAACACCGCAGCGGGAACGAGTTGCGCGTAGAAGAGGGAGCTCTCTACCCCGCCCTCCACCGAATGGAGCGCCGTGGGCTTCTCGCCTCCGAATGGGGAGTTTCGGAGAAGGGACGCCGGGCCAAGTACTACAGGCTGACGCCCGCGGGGCGGATCTCCCTGACCCGACGGAATGCCGATTGGCAGCGGTACGTCGCGGCGGTCGAGCGCCTTGGTGATGGAATCGCGCCATGACGCCCAAGCGGCGGTACCGGCCGGCGCTCCCTCCGAGAGACGAGATCGACGCAGAGTTGACTCACCACATCCGGGAACGAACGGACAAGCTGGTGGAAGAGGGGTGGTCGCGGGAGGACGCGAGGCAGGAGGCGCTCCGGCGCTTCGGGCAGCCGGGTCGTTGGCGTCGTCAAATGACTACCACCGGAAACGCAGCCCCCGGGGGGAGCGGGAGTGCCCGGAGAGCGCTGGGCGCCCTCTTGCGCGACCTTCGCTACGGTGTACGTCAGATCCGCCGACACCCCTATTTCGCCTTCATCGCCATCCTGACCATGGCGGCGGGCATCGGCGTCAACACGGCCATCTTCAGCGCCGCGAAGCAGGTGGTCCATCCC
>JAHEKK010000492.1 GCA_024638395.1 Gemmatimonadota bacterium
CCGAAGCACGACCAGGTCGCCACGTACAAGCTGTCATTGGCGTTTCTCCTCTTCCCCCTCTGGCTCGGTCTCACGGGTGTGGGGGCAGGAATGGGGGCATCGTGGAAGGTGGCGGCCGCAGCTTGCCTACTTCTGCCCCTGGCCGGCCTGGCTGCCGTTTCGTGGAGGGATCGGGGGAGCCGTGTCCTGGAAGACGCGCGCATCTTCCTCAGGGCCCGTCGACGCTCCAATGCCCTGGACCGCGTGACGGAACTGCGTCGAAGTCTGGTCGCCGACCTGAACGACGCCGCCCGATTGTGGCAGGAGGAGCGGCGCGTCAGGGGGTAGCCGGGACCAGGCCTCGGGAACACGCCGCGTTCGGCCAGGGGTTCGGTCCGTGAAGGATCATTCATCACGGAGGAGCGGGCATGAAGGGTCGGAGGCATCGGGAGTTCGGGCGCGTGGGTCGGATCGCGTCAGGCGGGGCGATCATCGTGCTCGCTGCGGCCTGCCAGGACGCGCCACCCACCGGGGTCGGAGGGGCGCCTCTCTGTGATCTGGACAGCGATCTCCTCATCTCGAGTCTGGCGCCCAACGCCATTCCGGCGCTCAACGAGCCGCCGATGGTCGCGCCCGACGATCCGGCCGTGGATTACCTGCGCGAGAACGACCGCGTCCTGGGTGTCGTGATCGAAGGCGAGGCGCGGGCCTACCCGCACAACATCTTCTGGTGGCATGAGATCGTGAACGACCGCGTCGGCGACACGTCGATCTCGATAACCTTCTGCCCGCTCACGGGCTCGGGCGTGGGCTTCGATCCCGAGCTGGAGGGCTTCGGGCGTCTGGATCTCGGCGTCTCCGGGCTTCTGTTCGCCAACAACCTCGTCATGTACGACCGTGACTCGGGGGCGGTGTACGGGCCCCAGCTTGGCGTCGAAGGGTCCTGCGACACCTTCCGGGACCAGTCATTGGACCTCATGCCGGTCCAGGAGATGAGTTGGGCGCGCTGGAAGGCGCTCCATCCGGATACGCGGGTGGTGTCCGGTGACCTGCAACGGGGTCGGAACTACCAGCTGTATCCGTATGGCGGCTACGACGACCTTGCCAGCGATGAGCTTCTCTTCCCCATGTCCGTGGACCGGACCCGGCCCATCAAAGAGCGGGTCCTCGCCATCCGCGTGGGGACAGGCGGCAAGGGGTACCCCTTTCTGGAGCTTGCCGAATTGGGTTCGGTGGTCGCTGTGAACGAGACGGTCGGTGGACTTCCGACTGCTGTCTTCTTCGAGGAACGTGACGGGATGGCGGCGATGGCGTTCGACGCGCGGGTCGACGGCCAGACCCTTACCTTCCGGGCCGATCCCGATGCCGGAGTCTGGATCGACGACGAGACAGGATCCACGTGGACTTTTGGAGGCGAAGCCATCGACGGACCCCTCGCAGGATCGCACCTCGCACCAAGGGCGGATGCCTACACGCTCTTCTGGTTCGCGTGGCGCCACTTCCAGCCTTCGGCCGGCATCTTCGAGGCTGGATGAGGTTTCTCACCAGCGGGTTCATCGCCGTCCTACTGGCGCCGGCCGCACTCATGGCGATGGCCTCGTCCCCCCTCCACGGCCAGTGGCCGGTTGGTCAGGGCAACTACTGGGTCAAGGGGTCGTTCTTCCATCACCAGACGACCCAGGAATTTCGCTCCAACGGCGACAAGCGCGACTTCCTCGCCGTGGACGCCGAGAGCCGCTCCAACGCCTTCTTCCTGGACGCTCTCATCGGGGTGACCGACCGCCTCGACGTCTGGGTGCAGGCGCCGTATTTCGACCTGTCGTTCGACGACGCCACGGGGGACCGCAACAGCACCGGCATCGGAGACATCCGTCTGTCGGCCCGGTACAACCTCTTCCAACTGCGGGGTGGCAGCATCCCGGTGTCTGCGCGCTTCACCGCCAAGGTACCGGTAGCCGATCTCACCATCGACGCCGAGGTGATCCCGGTGGGGGAGGGGCAGTGGGACTACGAAGCGTGGCTGGAGTCGGGCATCTCTCTTTGGCCGCTGCCCCTCTACTCGGTCGTGTGGGTAGGCTACCGGTGGCGCACGCTGAACGAAGAGACGACCCGGGAGCCCGGCGACGAGGTCACCTTCCTCGCCGAATTCGGCGGTACGGGGTGGGTTGGAGGTCTGGGAGGCAAGGTCGTGCTCGACGGCATTTTCGGACGCGCGGGCATCATCCAGGGGATCCAGCTCGGCCCTGACGACCGTCGGGAAATCCTCTACGTCGGGCCCACGGCGATCTACGGATTCACACCTAATACGATGCTTGAAGTGGGTGTGCGCATCCCGTTGCTTGGAAGCAACTTCCCTGCAGGCGCACCTCTCCAGATCGGGCTGTTCCACCAGGGCTCCTTCTTCGACTGATCGCGCGGGACGCTACCCGCTACAGCACGATTGCGCAGCCCAATCATCGGGCCAGGCGGGCCGCCGCCGCGACCGAGGGGTTCGAAGCCCACGTCTTGGCTGCGCGTGCAGGCTCTTCTATCGTCCGGCCCGCGGTAGCGTCGAAGGGGGCGGAGGGGGACTGGTGTCTCCGGCGGTCTTCAAAACCGTGCAGCCCGGCTAAAACCCGGGTGGGTGGGTTCGATTCCCACACGCTCCCGCCACCGCAGCCCGATCCTCAACGAGGAATGGGAAGCCGGAGCGCCAACTCCACGGTGGGGCCGGTGGGACCCTGGCCTGTCCCGATGTCGAGTGGTTCGGGGAATCGGGCGAGGTGCGCCGAGACGTAGGCGTCGGCGGCCCCGATGAAGAGTAAGAAGATCCCGAAGGCCACCATGTCCTCCTGCTGCTCCTTGCGTGCGTCCAGCAGGTTCCGCAGCTCGGAGAGGGCGGCATCGCCATTCAGCCTGCCCTGGATGGTGTTGAAGTCCGTCACCCCTTCGGCTGCCAGCCGGTCCAGGAGGATCGCTTCCCGGAATCGCACCCGATCTTGCGCCTCCCCCAGGCGGACGCGGGTTCGGAGGAGCGTGTAAATCGTGGCCGTCTGGGCGGCGAAGTAGAATCCTCCGCGCCCGTGGGAGTCGATGGCGGCGTGGCCCCAACCGGGGAAGACGAGGGCCCTCCAAAAGGCGCCACCCGGCGAGATGTCGAGGGGCTGTGGGGGCTCCGGCGCGATCCGCATGACGGCGGGCGGTTCTTCCTGGCCTGAAGCGGAGGCGGGCGCCAGCACGCCAATGACCGTCAGGGCGGCCCCGGCCCACAGAAGCCTCGACGGCCTCATGGGCGATCCCGCCAATCCAGGAGCCGTGGTGCTTCGCCCTCCTCCAGGACCACGTAGCTCTGATGAAACACCCAGTCTCCCGAATTGACGTACCATCTGCCTGATCCTACCTCACGCAGCATCGGCAGGTGGGTGTGACCCAGGAGCACGAGGTCGAGTTCCGGTTCACGTTCGAGGAGTTCCACCGCGAAAGCCTCCAGGGCTGCGCTTCGGGCCTTTTGACCGTCGCCCCAGTGGTCCCATCGGTCCTCGGTGTTCGAGACCTCTCCGGCAA
>JAHEKK010000493.1 GCA_024638395.1 Gemmatimonadota bacterium
ATACATGATGGGATGCTCAAGAGCGTTGTTATCAATGGCCTGGGATTTCATCCGTTCACAGGCAGCAGCATCCCATTTAGGATCGCTGGAGGGGTGAATTGCGGAACCGGCAAAGGCTTCCGTCTCATCGCCCAAACCAAAACCCATGTTCTCTCCGGGACCATAGCCTAGGTACCCAAAACCCAAGATCGCAGCAGACAACGCGTCCCCGCTTTGATCGGAGGGAACCACTGAAGCCGCCACCCCATTGTGACTAATGGACACCGAGCCAAATGTGTTTTCTGTTCGAATGGAAAGCGCACCCAGATTATCCGGGGGGAAACTCCACTGAGGACAGGGACCTCTATCTGGTGGTCGACGAGGTGCGGGACGTGGCGTCACCCCTGGCCTCCGACCTGATCCCGCTGGGTCGGGCCGACCGTAGGCTTCTCCTGAAGTACGGGCACACGTTCCGCTGGTAGGCCGGGCGGCTTCCCGCAAGCCGCTGCCCTGAGACCGGCCTTCGTCTGGCTTCCGGCGGGGCCGGGTCGACGGGTCGCGCAGGCCGGGCCTCCGCCCCAACTTTGGAGCGCCCGCGTGGCGGGCTGTCCCCACCCGCTCGCTGCCGCGTCCCGAAACCGCAGGAGATCCGAATGAGCCACAGGTCCGTCCGTCCCCTCTTGGCCCTGGCCGCGGGGCTCTGCCTCATCCAGGCCCTGACAGCCATCCCCGGTGCGGCGCAGCAGGAGGGAATGAAGGACATGTCGACGTTTCCGAATCCCATCGAGCCCGCCGACAACGTCTGGATCGAAGAGCTCACCATGCTCGAGGTCCGGGACCTGCTTGCAGCCGGCACGACCCGGGCCCTCATCCTCACGGGGGGTATCGAGGAGAACGGCCCCTACCTGACGACGGGAAAGCACAACCACGTCCTGAAGGTCATGGGCGAGTCCATCGCCCGGCGGTTGGGCCGGACCTTGATCGCTCCCATCGTCACGATCGAGCCGGGGAATCCGGAGCGGGCCTCGACGCCCGGGGGGATCCGCTATTCCCAGGAGACGTTCCAGGCCGTGCTTCGGGACATGGCCATGAGCCTGAAGGCCCAGGGATTCACGGACATCTTCTTCCTCGGGGACAGCGGCGGGAATCTGCGGGGCATGGACGCCGTGGCGGAGGAGCTCTCGGCGGCCTGGGCCGGCCAGGACGTCGTCGTGGCTCACATCCGGGAGTACTACAACTACGGTGACGTGCTGACCTTCCAACGTGATGTCCTGGGAATCGACGAAGACCCCCGTCTGGAGGGGCTCCACGACGACTACTACATCACGTCGATCATCATGCACGACGACCCGGACTTCGTTCGCCTCGACCAGCGTATCCGTGCCGGGCTGGCGTCCATCAACGGGATCAGCATCCTACCGGTGGAGAAGACGCTCGAACACGGCGAGCGCCTCGTGGCGTTCCGGACCGACGTGACCGTCGACGCCATCCACAAGGCCATGGAGGCCGGGGGCCACTGAGGTAGCGGCACGAACTCCGGTGAGCGGGTGCGTCGTGAGCCGCCGGCCTTCCCGCCCCTACCAGGGGATCTCTTCGTTGGGGAACCGTAGCATCCTGGGCGGATGAGCCACCTCGTCCAGGAATCGTAGCAGCCCCTTCTTCGCGATGGAGGTGGTCTGGGCGTTGTCCAGCGGGTGGAAGTTGAGGGGCTCCCGCTCGAGCATCTCCTGATCCAGGGCCACCTTCACGATGCCGGTTACGTCGTTGAGGACGGCGAAGGGAGACACGGAGCCGGGCCGGATCCCCAGATAGGCCATCAGCCGCCGCTTGCTGCAGAACGTCAGGCGCTTCGTCCCCAGCTCGTGGGCGAGCCAGCCCAGGTCCACGGTCCTCTCACTGAGACAGGAGACCAGCCAATGATTCTCCTTCTTGTCCCTCAGGAACAGGTTCTTTGAATGCGCGCCCGGCAGGGCTCCACGGAGGGTTCGGGCCTCCTCTACGGTATAGACGGGTGGGTGGCCCTGGTTCAGAAAGGGGATCTGGAGGGACTCCAGGCGGGTGAACAGGTCTTGGGGACCGGCTGGGACGGAGCCGTCGATGAGGCGGGGCTGGGAAGGCTTGTTCATGGCGGACAATGTAGAGGACCGTCTGAAACAAGTCTGCCAGGAGTTGGCGGGGGAGCGCCACGGACCGCCCCATCTACCGGGGCCCTCGGAGGCCCTTGGCCGGAAAGGGCTCCGTGGCAGCCCAGGCCTGTTCCCCTTGACGCTCTACAGGAGCGCTTCTATCCTCCTGTAGACCTTCTAGAGGAGAGCCTCCGCCATGGTCCTGCAGACGTCCGATCTCTTTCTCGGCACCCTGGACATGTTGATCCTCCGCACCGTCCGGGCAGAGCACATGCACGGGTGGGGCATCGCCCAGCGAATCCAACTGGTCTCGAAAGACGTCCTGCAGCTGAATCAGGGCTCCCTCTATCCCGCCCTCCACCGCCTCCGCGACAAAGGGCTTCTCGAAGCGAAATGGGGGGTCTCGGAGAACAACCGGCGGGCCAAGTTCTACCGGCTGACCGATCGGGGCCGGGAGTATCTCGGACATGAGACCGAGAAGTGGCGGATCTTCACCCAGGCGGTCGAGCAGATCCTGCAGCTCGCGTAAGGGAGGATGACGATGAAGGGTTTGGTGGCGTGGTTGAAGAAGACAGGGCGGGGGATCGCTGCCCTCGTGTCCAGGGGTCATGTGGAGTCGGAGCTGGACGATGAGCTGGGATTCCACCTGGACATGTTGCGAAAGCAGTTCGAGGCGCGGGGCATGAATCCCGACGAGGCCCTGCGTGCGGCCCGGAGGGAGTTCGGAGGCGTGGATCAGGTGAAGGAGACCATCCGCGGCCGCCGCTCCTTCCGTTGGCTCGACGACGGACTACGGGACACGGGATTGGCAATCCGGGCGATTCGGAAGCGCCCCGGTTTTGCCGCGGTGGTGGTGCTCGTACTGGGGCTCGGCATCGGCGCGAACACGGCCATTTTCTCGGTCGTGAACTCGGTCCTTCTCCAGCCCCTCCCCAACGAAGCGGGTGAGCGTCTCGTCCATATCACCCAGACGGCACCCGGCATCAATCAGGCGGACCTGAACTTCGCGGTCCACGAGGTTGAGGCCTTCCGGGACCAGTCGGAGACGCTGGAATCGGTGGTCGAGTTCCACGGGATGACCTTCAACCTGATCGGAGAAGGCGAGCCCGAAGAGGTGAGCACGGGGGTCGTTTCGTGGAACTACTTCGACGCCATGGGCATGGAACCCGTGCTGGGCCGCGGCTTCACCCCGGACGAAGAGGCAGGGGTCGGCGGACGGGTCCTGGTCTTCAGCCACGAGTACTGGCGGGACCGCTTCGGCTCGGATCCCGGCGTGGTGGGGCGGCAATTCGAGATGAACGACCAGATCCACACGGTGGTGGGCGTGCTGCCTCCGGCGGCCCGGTACCCGTCGGGGTTCGATGTCTACATGCCCGTGTCCCATTGTCCCATCCGCTCGTCGGACGGGTTCAA
>JAHEKK010000494.1 GCA_024638395.1 Gemmatimonadota bacterium
AGCCGCGTGGGCCCTGGTTCAGCGCGCGGAGCGGGCGTTGCGCGACGCGGGGGACGCGGCCCAGCACGGGGACGCCCATGAAGCGGTGGGCATGTATGAGGCCGCCGACTCCCTGCTTGCCCAAGCAGAGGACCTCGACCCGAACTGGGTCGAACCGGTCGTGCGCCGCGCCCGCGCAGGCTACGAGCGAGGCCGCCTCGAGGCCGACCCCCTCCGGATGAGCGATTTGATGGACGAGCCCCTCGAGCACGCCCGACGGGCGCTGCGTTTGGACGGTGACAATGCGGACGCATACGAGATCGCGGGGACCATCCACTACCTCCGCTGGCTGTTCAATGTCGAAGCCGATCCCGTGGCTGCCGAACAGCTTCTCGTCAACGCCGAGGATGATCTGACCCGGGCCACCGAGTTGAACCCCCGTCAGGCCGGCGCATGGAACGTCCTCGCCCACTTCTACTATCAGCGGGACGATATCCTAGAAGCCAACGTGGCCGCCCGGAGAGCCTACGAGGCGGACGCCTACAACGCGTTCGCGTCCGAGATCCTCTGGCGCCTGTGGAGCACCTCCTACGACCTGGAGATCCGGCAGCAGGCCCGGAGCTGGTGCGAGGAGGGAGCCAAGCGCTTCCCCGAAAGTCCTCGCTTCTACGAGTGTGCTCTGACCAATATGACGTCCCCGGTAGCCGACCCCGACCCGGCCCTGGCATGGCGGCTCGTCGAAGAGGTCTCGAGCCGGACGCCCGAGGGACCCCAGCGGGAGCTCACGCGGCGCACGATGGAAATCCTCACCGCGGGCGTCCTCGGCCGAAACGAGATGACCGACAGCGCCCGGGCCGTACTGGATCGCGTCGAGTCGAGACCCGAGTTCGATCCGAACCGGGAGCTTCTGATGTACAAGGCCTTTGCCTCCATACTCATGGACGATGAGGACGGGGCGGTGGACTATCTCAGGAGCTACCTGGCGTCGAACCCGGACCGGCGGGAGGGCTTCGTCGAGCACGGTCACTGGTGGTGGCGTCCCCTGCGGGACAAACCCGAGTTCCAGCGACTCGTCGGAGCATAGCGAAGCGGCACGAGGGTCTCCGCCCCTGAACGGCAATACTGCAAACCCGCCGGGCCACGGATCGGCCCGGCGGGTCTTTTTCGCGATCGGATCACGCGCCGATCAGAACGGCCCTTCCTCCTCGCCGCATACGAATTCCAGCGTGGAGCCCCAACCCGCTCCAATTCCGTTGAGCAGCGTGTCGTTCCATTCGTCGGCGGGTACTCCGAATCGGCCGAAGAAGTGGATCCAGCCCTCTTCCGGGAAGCCGTTGGGCTCACCCGCGTGCCAGTTGGCGTAGTCGAAGGGCTCGCCCGAGTCCCAAGCCCACTCGGCTGCCACGGCGCCCTCGCCCGACGCGTCGAATCCGCCCAGCCAGTATCCTCCCGTCGTCGCCTGAGGCATGTTCGTCGAGATGAAGTCGTTCTCTCCTTGGGACCGGATGGTGGCCAACTGGCCGTAGCACCCGGCGAAGCTCTGCTCGGCGGCATCGTCCCGGGCGTCGTTCCAGGTCCTGCCGACCGCGTCGCTCGAGTAGTAGTTCCCGGTCTCCTCGTAGTAGAAGAAGCCTACCGGAAGGAACCGGACCTCGTAGTGATCGCTCTCCGTGATCGTGACGTCCTGAGCGTTTCCTCCCTGGAAGGTGGCTTCCACGCCGCTTACGGTCACGGTGTAGGCCCCGCCGGCGAGGGGGGTGACGAAGGAGAAGAATCCGCCCTCGCCTGTGTCGGTCGACTCGATCTCCGTGGACCCCTGAGTCAGGGTGACGTCCGCGCCGAAGATCCCGTCGCCATCACCGTCGAGCACGAGGCCCTCGATGCCGGCGGGAATCACCGGGTTGATGGCCGAGAAGACACGGGTCGTCCCCCCCGCGCCGCCGTCGCGCAGCATGCGCGCCCGAAGAGGCTCCGGGCCTATGACCTGTAGGACCGCACCCAGCCTCCGGCTGAGCCCGTTCCAGAACCCGCTCGCATCGCCGATCTCGGGGCTCTGGTAGTCGGCGAAGCAGGCGTCCAGCTGCGTCGGGAAGACGAAGGGCAACAGCTCGAACAGTCCGGGACCGCTGGATTTGCCCAACACGACGGTCGCATGGTCCATGTCCACGGTTTCACACACCTCGACCGTCACGTCTTCGTTGAATTGCTCCCCGGGGTCCAGGGGCGGATCGACGGAGAAGTCACAGTACCAGGGCAACTGGGTGAGACCCGTGTTGAGAGGACCGCTTCCGTCGTCGGCAAACTCGGACGGCAAATCGTTCCGACAATCAATGATCACGGTGCGGTCGACTCCGCCGGGCGACCAGTTGGGTGGAAACACGGCGGCCGCGATTATTTCCGAGCCACCGTTGAAGGGGGTGGTGACCTCCACCGTGCCGCCCTCTCCGCTCACCACGGTGCCCAGATCACACCGGTCCTCCTCGATGCACGCCTCCACCTCTGCGACCGGGAAGCTCTCTCCGATCCAGAAACGCAACGGAATGTTGCCATTGCTGTTGAGGGCCACGCTGAAGGATCCGAGCAGATAGTCCTCGAAGAGGTACACGCGGATCCGATAGGGTGAGCCTGCCAGGGGCTTCCCTTCGATTCCGCTCTTCAGATCGAAGTGATAGTGACTGCCGTTTTCGGACGCCGGATGGGTACTGCAGACGCCGTCCTTGTCGCAGATCTCCACTTTAGGGGCCAGTCCACTGGCAAGGGGGCCGGGGGGGTTCACGTCACCCGTGACCACCGGGGGAAGCCAGAGGAAGTTGGCGTTTCCGCCATGGTTTCCGTCCTGGAGATCGAATACGCCGTCCATGGTTCCCATATCCGCACTCACGGCCGGGAGCTCCACCTCGGTGATCTGAGGTTGAGGTCGGTCCGAGCACGCGTAGCCTGCCAGCGCAATCACGGCAAGGCATACGAAGGCCTTTGCTCTCGTCATAGGGGGGGGTCCTGTCCTGCTGAGGTGGGTTGTACAGCGGCTTAGGGGGTGCCTCTGTGGCCGCTGGGTACGACAGTCCGCGTCACCGGTGGGATCGTTTGGGACACCGTTCCTGCTGCGCGGGGGTAGCAGTATACGCACGAACACTCTGCTTTCACAGCCTTTTTTTCTGCCACAGTTGTAACAAGCAGAGGACGGAGCGGGCGCTTCCCGGGGGCCCACCGGGACTGACTTCGAGCTGCCCCAGGGCATCTGCGAGACGGACGCCGCTCGCGCAAGGCGTTGAAATGCGCAACCGACGGCGCGAAGCGATGCGGGCTCGCAGGCGGGCACTGCGGGTCCGTCTTGAACGAATCCTGGACGTGCTCACACCGCGCCGGAAGGATCCCTCTACGAGACCCTCTCGAGCGCGTCCGTGAAGATCCGGTCCATGGTCCGACGGAAGCCGTCGACACCGTAGCGCTCTTCCGCCACGGCGCGGGCCCGCTCGCCCATGGCTTTGGACCCTGCAGGATCGCTTGCCATGCGAATGAGGGCCGCTGCGAGCG
>JAHEKK010000495.1 GCA_024638395.1 Gemmatimonadota bacterium
ATCGTCATGCGTGCGATCGGACACCTCCCCGCCGTGTTCGACGAAGAGCTGCTGCCGGACGCCCCGGCGGCGGTCCAGCTGGTCGTCAAGCTCGCGCTGGTCGGGACGACCGGGCTGGCCGCGGTGGCCGGCTGAGCGTCTCGATGATTCTCACCGTCGTCGGTGCCTTGCTCATGGTGGTGGCCGTCGTGCTCGTGGTGGCCCGAGGATTCATGACCTTCCGGGGTGCACGCCGGGGCCCGCCCGGTGCGGACCTTCGCGTTCTGTCCCGCACCACCTTGGCCCCCAAACAGGGTGTGGCGGTTTTGGAAGCCGGAGGCGACCGCCTGGTCGTCTCCTTCGGCGAAGGTGGCGTGAGAATCCTCCATTACCTCGGCCCCCAGGGGGAAGACGCGAGCGCGTCGAACCATTCGGCATCGGCCGGTCCGGCTGCCGGCAGCACGGGGCTGTCCGGAGGACTGACCCGGGCCGGTGTTCGCATCGCCCGACGGGGTGTCGCCGGACTGTGGCTCGCTCTGGCCGTCTCCGGTGCGGGACCGTTGTCGGCGCAGGACACCGCGGTTCCGGCCCCCGCCAATGCGGCTCAAGCAGCGCAGACGGCCCCGTCGGAACCCGACGCGGGCCTGCCGGCAGCGGAGCCGGGAGGTCCGTCGGGCGCGGAGGTGGAGCCGCTCGGCCCCGACGTTCTCTGGGACCTCATGCAAGCGGCGGGCGTTTCGGGCTCGGGCGAGGAAGGACTCCTTCCCGGTCCGGTTGGGGCGGTCTTGTTTGTCGGCTTCCTGACCCTCCTCCCCACACTGCTACTCCTCATGACCAGCTTCACTCGAATCCTGGTCGTGTTGAACCTGCTTCGGCAGGCGGTCGGGACCCAGACCGCTCCGCCCACCCACTTGCTCATCGCGCTTTCGCTGCTGCTCACCGGGTTCGTCATGTCCCCGACGCTCCGGGACGTCAACGAGGTGGCTCTCCGCCCCTGGGTGGATGGTGAAATCGACGAGGTCCAGATGCTGACCGCCGGCTCGGAACCCTTCCGCCGCTTCATGGTCTCGCAGGTTAGAGAGCAGGATCTGGCTGTCTTCGCAGAAATGCAGTCGCCCCCTCCCGGGACGCTGGAGGAGGTGTCGTTGCCCGTGCTCACGTCGGCCTTCGTGACCAGTGAGCTGAGGAGGGCCTTTCAGATCGGCTTTGCCCTGTTTCTGCCCTTCGTCGTCATCGATGTCGTCGTCGCGTCCGTGCTCATGAGCATGGGGATGTTCATGCTGCCCCCGGTCATGGTGTCCCTTCCGTTCAAGTTGCTGCTGTTCGTGATGGTGGACGGGTGGGCCCTGATGCTGGGCGGATTGGTCAGGAGTTTCGGAGCGTGAGTCAGACCGTCGTGGTGGAGATGGCACGCGATGCGCTTTGGTTGGCGCTGCTTCTGTCCGGCCCGTTGCTCACCGCCGCCCTGGGCGTGGGACTCCTGGTCAGCATCGTACAAGCCGTAACGTCCATTCAGGAGCAAACGCTCTCGTTCGTACCCAAGCTCTTCGCGGTAGGAGCGCTGTTTCTGTTCCTCTTCTCTTGGATGCTGGAGCAGGCGGTGAAATACACGAGCGATCTGTTCCGGAGTCTTCCCGGAATTGTCGGTTGAGCCGGTGGAGATCCTCCTGGGCCACGGCCCCCTCCTCTGGGCACACCTCTTGTTTCGCCTCGCCGGGCTGTTCCTGGTGGCTCCCGTGTTTTCTGCCGTGGTCGTGCCGATGCGAGTGAAGGCGGCGCTGACTCTCGTGCTGTCGGTGGTCCTCTTTCCCGCTGCTTCCGCGGGGCGGGTACCGGAACTGGGCCTGAGCCCGGGTTCGCTCTTCACGGAACTACTCGTCGGACTCACCTTGGGGTTGGGGGCGGCGGTCTTCGTCGGTGCCGCGGAGATGGCCGGCGACATGATGGCCGTGCAGACCGGCCTGTCCGGGGCGTCGCTGGTCGATCCGCTGACCAGGAATCAGGTCCCGGTCCTGGGGCAGCTGTTGGGCCTCACCACACTGGTTCTCATCCTGGCCACCGACGGCCACCTGGTGATGCTACAGGCGCTTCACCGTTCGTTCACCGTGGTTCAGGTTGGTTCCCTGGCCGATGCGGAGGCCCTGGCCGTCAACGCGATTCGCCTGGGCTCCTCGCTGTTCCTTCTGGGGTTGCGGTTCGCAGCACCCGTGATCGGCGCTTTGATGATCGGACACGTGGCCCTGGGCGTGCTGGCCCGGACCGTCCCGCAGCTCAACGTCCTGATGATGGCGTTCCCGCTGCAGATCGCCGTCGGCCTTTTCGTTCTTGCCATCACGCTCCCGAGCGTCGCGGCGGCCTTTACGGTCTGGCCGGAGACCTACTCGGATGTCGTCGGTGAGCTCCTGGAGCGTCTCTGATGTCCGACGACGGATTCCAGGAACGCACGGAAGCTCCCACTCCCAAACGAAGGCGGGAGGCTCGGGAGAAAGGAGACGTGCCCCGGAGCCAGGAGGTCACCACCGCCTTCCTGCTGCTCATGGGCGCCCTCGTGGTCTACGTGGGCTCTCCCCCCCTGGGTGTCCTGGGCACTCGGCTGTTCCGACAGGTGGTGGAGGGCTTCTCCCGCGTGCCCGCGGGGATCGATGGCGCCTCGTCACTCGTGGTGGGCCTCGGATGGCTCGTCCTTGCCGGCATGGCCCCCGTGCTCCTTGCGTTGAGCGCGATGGCCCTGGCCGCGGCGGGCATCCAGGCCAGGGGTGTGCTCACCGTGCAGCCCCTCAAGCCGAAATGGGAACGCCTCGACCCCATCAAGACGGCGAAGCGTCTCTGGGGAGTGCAGGCAGTCGCCCAGTTGGCCAAGTCGCTGCTCAAGATGCTGATCGTGGGTGTGGCCATCTATCTCGTTCTCCGTCGTGCAATGGATGATCTCCCGAGCCTGGGAAAACAGGGGCCGGCAGCTTTGGCGCTCCTGTTCCGGTCCTACGCGGCCAGAGTCCTGGCCAGTGCAGGGGTGGCCTATCTCTTTCTGGCCCTGGCGGACTACGGCTTCCAGCTCTGGCAGCACGAGCGGCAGTTGAAGATGAGCAAGGAGCAGATCCGGAGGGAGCACAAGGAGACCGAAGGGGATCAGGTGATGAAGGTGCGGCGGCGCACCATGGGACGTGCCCTGGCCCGGCGGCGAATGCTTCTGGCCGTGTCGGATGCCGACGTCGTCATCACCAACCCGACTCACATCGCCGTTGCCCTGAAGTACGACCCCTCCGAAGCACCCGCTCCGGTGGTGCTGGCCATGGGGGCCCGGAAGATGGCGGCCAAGATCCGACAGGTCGCTCTGCAGAACGGGATACCCGTGATCGAGAACAAACCCCTGGCGCGGGCATTGTGGGCCACCGCCCGGGTCGGCTTCCCCATCCCGGTGGAGCTGTATGTCGCCGTGGCCGAGGTCCTGGCCTTCGTGATCAAGAGCGGAAGACGGCGTAGACCCTGGGCCGGGAGTGCGGTCGTATGACCAGGCTG
>JAHEKK010000496.1 GCA_024638395.1 Gemmatimonadota bacterium
TAACCCAAACTCGTGAGGCGAACGAAGAACTCGTCCTCGGACACGCGGTCGATGAAGAATCGGCCGTCGGCGTCGGTCATGACCTCCTGAAAGCTGACCGAGTCCACGGCGAAGAGGAGCTCGACGATGGCAGAGGGAACGGTCCCACCTGACGCCCGGTCGATGACCCGGCCGGTTACGCAGGCGTTTCCACGCGGTAGGACCTCTAGGTCCTGGCCCCGCAGGTGAGGGGATGCGCCACTTGCGAATAGCACGCCTGCCGCCGTCAGAACCGCCGCCGCCCGCCCAACACCCATGCTCGCCATCCCGTTCGTCCTTGGATTCACTTGCGCTATCCGAGGACACCATGCTACTGGCCCGTGTTGTCGACAAGAATCCGCAGGTTGGCCTAGTCTGCGGCGCCCCCGGGCTCCCCTGCTTCCGACTCCTGGCCGAAGACCAGTACGTGCCCGCTGGGATCGACGACCTCGAACTCCCACATGCCGTAGAGTCGGAGCTCCAGTTCCGATGCGTGGTGGCCACTCTCAACCACGGCGTCCCGCAGGCTACGGACGTCCACGGGGTAGAAGTACAGATGGAGCTGGGGATAGTGGCCATCGACCTTCACGGGGTCGGGTAGATAGGCGGGGCTGGCCAGCATCAGGTCCACGGGTCCGTTCGACAGGTAGGCCCAGCCCGATTTGCCCAGGTCGTCCATTCGGTTCTTCACCTTGAAGTCGAGAACCCTGGTGTAGAACTCGATGGACTGCTGGACATCGTCACACATGAGAATGGGAACGAGGTCCTTCAACCTGGTAGAAATGGCGTCTCTCGCTGTCTGGTTTCCCGTCGGTTCACGCCCGTCGGCGGCGGACCCACTCCTGGCTGCAGTTGGGACTCACCGGACCGTCATGGACCGTACGGCCATGCCGAAATTCCCGGTGGCCGAATCGGAGGCGATGATCTGCAACTCGTACTCGCCCGGTCGGGCCGCCCGGACGTTCGCTTGATACTCGCTCGTCGTGCCGGCGAACGTGAGCTTCGATTCCGTCACCGTGCGGCCCTCGCCGTTTACGAGTCTTGCCACGATGTCGTACTGGTCGGAGTCCCATCGTCCTCCCGGCTCTGTGGGGCAACCGCAGAGCATGGTCACCCGGGCGCGGACCGGAAGAGACCGCCCGGCAGCGACCCGGGATTCGGTCGGGGCCAGCAACTCGACGGTGAACCCGTTCAGCTCGAGAATGACGCCCTCCCCCAGCACGTGGTGGCCGGGGATCACCAGGAGGCTTTTGCTGGCGAACTGCTCAGCGTGGGGGGCTCCCAGGGGGCCACGGGCCTCGATCAACACGCGCGTCGGACGGGACACGTCCAGTTGAGCGAGAAAACTGCCCGCTCCCTCGGAGTCGAATATCGGGGCGCCGCGCTCCCAGCTCTCCATGATCTGTTCGGTGCTTCCCGTCGAGCCCTCCTGAATTCCCTCGGCGAGGAGTTTGCTCGTTTCGAGGTCCCGGACCGTCACGTGGGCCCCGCCGACCCCGGAGCCGATGATCTTCGCGTCCTTTGCCGTGACTCGAACAAGGACCTGGGTCGTCTCCTGCGCCCCGGCCTTGGGCGCGACCATGGAGGCCACGCACAGGACGGCCAACGTGATCCGGCTGAGATGACTTGGAAAGGAATACATCGGTGTGCTCTCCCGTTGGCAGATCGGTCCCGAAACTCACTGAGAAGATACGTACTCACTTCCGAAGAAGAGGACATGGCTACGCGCATCCGGGCAGGACACCTGATAGCCCTGGTGGTGATCCTCGGGTGTGCTCCCGAGCAACCGGACGGGGAACGGAAGGCGGCGCCGACCGGGGAAGACGCCGTTGCCGGAGAGGTTCCTCGGGGTTCCTCCGTCGAGTGGGATGGGGAGTTCCTCGTGGCGCCCGACCGCGTCGGTCCGGTCACTCCCGAGATTAACCGGGACCGGCTGGTCGCCATGCTGGCGGACGACGCCGTGGAACGGGCGGTCTACATCGGGGAGGGTCAGTGTGCACCGGGGATGGTCTTGTTCCCGGAGACCTTGAACGAAGCCGAGATCATCTGGCTTGATGACGACGGGTCCACACCCGCCACGGTTCAACTGAGGTCCAGCGGCAGCGACTGGCGCACGAACAAAGGAGTCACCGTGGGAACGTCGCTGAAGGAGCTGGAGCACCTGGCCGGCGATGTCGTCACGTTCTCCGGGTTTGGATGGGACTACGGTGGCTCGCTGCTTTGGGCGGAAGAGGAGGGAGACCTACACCTGCGACTTCTGCCTGGCGGTGGCGAAATGGAGCAGGTTTCAGGAGACCCGCTCTACCGTGAGATCCTCGGCGACCGTGAGGTCCGCTCGGATCATCCCCTTGTCCGGCGCATGACGATCCGTGTCGGCATGATGAGCGCGTCCTGGGGATACCCGCGGTCCACCCACGACTGTGGGTGACGGGCGCGACGGCCCCCTCAGTCCGATGGAAGATTCCCCTCAGCTCACGGGCCGCAGCGCCCGCTCGAGGGCCGCCCTGCCTCCTACCACGGGCAACGCGATGCTGGTTCCCGCGAGGTCTACCCTCAACGTAGTGCCTGGGTCTGGATGCAGAGTGAACTCCTTGTCGCTCGAAAAGACCATGAGGCCGATGCGGGCGCCTGCCGGGATGATCTGGTCGTCGGGCTGTAGTGCGAACTCCAGTTCGACGAACTCGCCGGTTGCGAGAGGATCCCCTCCCCTGGGCTCCGATATGGATGAAGCCCCCGCGTTGCTGGGGTCCGCCCATCCCCGCGTGATGATGTTGTCGTTGAGGGACTCCCCATCGGTCCAGGGAAGGGAAACGAGCCAGACAGAGAGATTCGCCGCAGGCTGGTCGGAGGCCACCCGGATGCGGACGCGGGCGACTCCCGAGAGGTGAACCTCGTCTCGCAACTCCGGCGTTGCGTAGAGGAGCCGGTGGTTGGACCACTCGGCGGACGCCAGTTGGGCGCCGGAGAACGAGAAGTTGTCCACGAGCTCCCCTGTCGACTCGCCCTCGGCTTCGAGTCCCAGCGTGCCGGTCCAATGGCCGTCGCGCCGAGGATGGAGGGGGACGCCCTCCGCTTCCGGATTGGGGTAGTCGGGGTAGGGTGTGGGCTCGAGTCGGTCGTCGCCCGTCCGGACGATCCATGCTCTCGGGTCGCTTTCAACGCCGTTCTCGACCCCGTACACGTATCGCGTGAACCACCGGTTCATCAGGGTGAGGGGCGGCGGTCCTCCGTGCCCGCCCTGATGGTAGTAGATCTGGACCGGGACGCCGCGCTCCTTGAGGGCCTGGGAGATCCGGTAGCTGTGCTCCGGCATCACGTTCCAGTCGTTGAAACCGTGGCTCATCAGAGTGGCCGCCCTCACTCCACCGATCTGGTTGAGGTAGTCCCTGCCGGCCCAGAAGTCGTTGTAGTCTCCGGTCGTGCGGTCCTGTAGGCGGTTCATCTCGTCCCGGACGCGTCGGATACAGTAGT
>JAHEKK010000026.1 GCA_024638395.1 Gemmatimonadota bacterium
CGCCCCCGTAGCCCCCGTTGTTGCAGCCCCCTGTCCCCTGGCTGTCGAATCTCACGTTTCTGGTGAGGAACGGGCATTCGCCCGAGCACATCGCATTCGACGGAGTAGGGACATGGAATTCGGAAACAATGCCCGGGGTGTCGGGCGTGGGCCCCTGGGCCGCGCGCTGGTGATGACGGTGGCCATCGTGGGCGTCGCCGCGGCCTGCAGCTCGTCATCGTCGCCGGTTGGGCCCCTGGGAGGCGGAAGTGAGTTCACGGCCACGCTGACTGGGGTCCTGTCCACCCAACTCAGTGGTACCGCTACCTCCCTCGGCACCGCCACCGGAACGCCTGCCTGGGCCGTGGAACTCCTCGGAGCGAACAGCTCCGGCGGAATCAGCTTCACCCGAGAGGGTATGCCTCGACCGTCCACCGGCGTGTACGCCATCGTCAGCGCTCTGGAGCACGGCGGCAACGCTCCCGACAGCGACTTCACCGGAGTGGTCCTTGTCGCTTCGCCCGCGTCCAGCTTCGGGTCTCTTTCCGGCACCCTCACCATCACGGGGTCGAGCCCGACGAGCGTGTCCGGCGAATTCACATTCACCGCCGCCGATCCGAGTGACGAGAGCCGCACGATCACCGTCACGGGCGAATTCACGGCCAGCAATCAGGACTTCTAGTGTGGCCCATCCGAAGTAGCCGACGGCGGTCGTAGTAGAGGGCGGAGGTCACTCGCCTTCTCGCCGCCGTCGGCCCACGGTTGCCCCTCGCCGACGGCACACGGCAATGGGGTCCGGTCTGGCACGTAGGTTGGAGGTCCGCCGAGCAATCCAGAACTGCGAAGGACCCGGCTGTGCCACACCTGAAGTCGATGACGCTGGTCTGTTTGGGCTTCCATCTTCTCGCCGGCCCGGTGACCGCACAGACGGTACAGGAGCTCGAGGAAGCACGGGCCCTTACGCAGCAGGCCCTCGAGGCTCGGGAGGCGGGCGATGGGGAACGCATGCTGGAGCTGGCCCGTCGCGCCCACCGGATTCGCCCCCTCCATACCGACCTGTCGTACTTGGTTGCCGCCGCCTTGGCGCGCCAGGGGGAGGTGGAGGAGGCGCTGGACCGGTTGGAGTCGTTGGTACGGTCGGGCCTCTCCTACCGGGCCGACGAGGCCGAAGAGTTTGCCGCCCTCGAGGGAGTCCCGCGGTTCGACGCGGTGGTTCTGGGATTCCAGGAGAACGCCCGGCCCCGGGGCGTGGCCCATGAGCTGCTGACGGTCGACGTAGAGCCCGATTTCATTCCCGAAGGGCTGGCCCACGATGCTCGCTCCGGCGACTACTTCGTCGGCAGCGTGCGGAAGCGGCGCATCGTCCGAGTACGGCCTGGCGCGGCGCCCTTCGAGTTCGCCGGGTCGGACCATCCGGGCCTGGCCAGCGTGATGGGGATGGCCGTGGACCCGGAGCGCCGGCACTTGTGGGTTTGCTCGACGGGCATGGAGCAGACCGAAGGGTTGGCGGCGGAGCTCGTCGGCCGGTCGGCGGTCTACAAGTTCGATATCGACTCCGGCCAGCTGCTGGTGACCTTCCATTTCCCCCAGGACGGCCGTCGGCGGACCATCGGCGATCTGGCCGTGGACAGGTACGGCCGGGTCTTCCTTTCGGACGGCCGCGGCTCCGGCATCTACACGATCCGCCCGGGAGGGGACTTCATCGAGACGTTCGTCAGCCCCGGAGAGTTCGCCTCGCCTCAAGGCATTGCGATCCCGCCCGACGGACCTTGGATCTACGTGGCGGATGCGTCCCGAGGCGTCTTCCGTGTCCACCGCGACCTTCGGCGGGTCGAAGCGCTGTCCGTGCCGGAGGAAACCGCCATTCTCGGTATCGACGAGCTCGCGTGGCACGAATCGGGTCTGGTCGCAGTCCAGAACCTGACCTTCCCCAACCGGATCCTAAGGCTCCGTCTCGACGGGCGGTCCATCTCCAGAGCGGAAGTTCTGGCATCGAACCTGGAGGTGTGGCAGGAGCCCACCCTGGGCGAGGTCATCGGAGACCGGTTCTACTTCGTCGCGAACAGCCAATGGAATCGCTTCGACGGGAATCGGCTGCCGCCGGTGGAGGACCTCGCACGCCCCCTCGTCCAGTGGGTGGATCTGACCCGCTGAGCGAGTCACGGTGGGCCCGTGGAGGAGGCCCGCGGGATGTGCCGACAGGATTCCCCCGTCCCGGGGGATGCCGAGCCCGGCCTCGACGATTCCACTCAAACCCGCCTCCGAGGGTCCGGCTCCCGAGAGCGATACGCCCATGAGCATTCCGAAGCCCCGGGGCGTATCTCCGCCAGGGACGGCTCCATCTTTCCGTGCGGACTCGGGGAGGAAGAACCGATCCGCGTGTCGGTCCGAAATCTGCGGCCCCCCGAAGTCTCCGCTTCCTTCGGCGGATGGTGTAGTGCCGTCCTCGAGCCGCGAGGTTGCCCCCGGCTCGGGACTCAGTCTGCCCGGAGCGAGGCGGCCGGGTCGAGGCGCGTGATGGGCCGGGCGGAAAGCAGTCCTGCCAAGGCTGCCACGACGAGCATTGCCACACTCAGGATCCCGAGAGTCCAAGGCGCCCAGGCGTCCACCTGGTACAGTAGGGATTCCAGGACCCTCCCCAGGGACAGGACGAGAACCAGCCCTCCCGCGACGCCGACGGCTGCCAGCGCCAGGGTTTCCCGTGTCACCGACCGTCTCAGGCCGCCTGCTTCGGCACCCAGCGCCAGCCGAATCCCGAACTCCCGCCGCCGCGCCGCCACGCCGTAGGCGACGACCCCGTATGTGCCCGCTGCCGCCAAGACGAGTGAGGTAGCCGCGAAGAGGGCCAGGAAAAGCGCGAGGAAGGCGTCCGCGGCCGTGTTGTCGGCGATCAGGTCGTCGAAAGAGACGAAGTGGTGTCCCGGCTGCCCCGGCGGTTGGGTCAGCACGGTTCGGCGAGCCTCTTCCGTGACGGCGTCGGGGTCACCGGATGTTCGCAGGACCAGGCTCATGGCCAGGTAGGGCGACTGGCTGTGGGACAGGTAGGCTTCCTCCTGGGCTACGGACCGGGCTCCCCGGTGCATGACGTCCTGGATCACGCCGGTGACCCGGTAGGGCCCCCAGCCTTGTCTGAAGTCGATCTCCAGGGTTTCGCCGACCGGGTCCCGGCCCGGCCACAGCCGCCGTGCCAGCGTTTCGTTGATGACCGCTACCCCGGGCTCCGACGGGTTGAGGCCGGCGGGGAAGGGGCCTCCGCTCAAGAAGCGCATCCCGGCCGCCCGGAAGTATCCCGGGGTGGCGATCCTCAGGGCGACGGTGGCCGCATCGGCCGGGGCCTCCGTGGATCCGGCGGACCGGTAGGGTCTCGAGAAGTCGTTCCCCACCGGGTTGACCGGCAACGTCTGGGCGGCCCCCGCGGAAACCACCCCGGGAAGGGTCCCGAGGCGTTCGAGAAGCGCGTCGTAGTAGCGCGCGATGTCCTCCTGGCCGTCGATGCGCTGGGAGTCGAGGGACACGCGAAAGGTGAGTACGCCGGAAGGGGCGAACCCAAGGTCCGCAGTTCTCAGACGGGCGAAGCTCTCGGCGAAGAGGCCGGCGCCGACGAGGAGCGCCAGAGCCAGGCCGATCTGGACGGCCACGAGCCCTTTTCGCATCCAATCACCGGCCGGCCCCGCGACACGCCCGGACACGAGCATGGACCGGGAGCCGTCCGGCGCGATGAGTCGAACGGCCGGCGCCAGGCCGAACAGGAGGCTCGTGGCCACGACGAGCCCGCCTGCGAAGAGGAGCACGGGCCCGTCGATGGCGACTTCGGCGAGCCTGGGGATCTGACCGGCATCCATCACCCCGACCAGCTCGAGCAGGGTCCAGCCGATGAGGAGGCCGGCGACCCCGGCCATGAAGGCGAGGAGCAGGTGCTCCACGGTCAACTGACGAAGGAGTTGCCGCCGCCCTGCGCCGAGCGCCTGGCGGAGAGACACCTCCCGGGTTCGGTGGGATGCCCGGGCCAAGAGCAGATTCGCTACGTTCGCGCAGGCCAGCAGGAGTAGGGCGGCCACGGCTCCAAGGGCCAACAACAGGGTGGCCCGGGCTTCCGAGACGACCTCGTCGTGAAGGCGGGTGACCTCCACCTCCCACCCCCGGTTCGCGTCGGGGTAGCGCTCTCCCAGAGCCCGGTGGACGGCCGATAGTTCGGCCTTCGCGTCGGACACCCGTGTGCCCAGACTCAGGCGGGCCACGGTCTGCAGGAACCGCCATGTCCTGGTCTCCGGACGGGGCCCGTAGACGGCGTCGAAGTCCCAGGCCAGCCAGTACTGGACCCCCGGATCCGGGAACTCGAACCCCTCGGGCATCACGCCGACGACTTCATAGCGGGCGCCGCTCAGCTCCATGGTACGACCGATGACGCCGGGGTCACCGCCGAACACCCGTAGCCAGAAGGGATGACTCAGAATGAGGGGGCCGTAGGGAGATCCCTCGTCATCGAGGAAGTCCCTGCCCAGAGCGGGCGCCACACCCAGGACCCGGAAGAACGAGGTCGTCACCTGCGCGGACCGGTTTTCCTCGGCGACGCCATCGTCCCTGAAGGTCCCGGAGGTCAGGTACCAAGCGGCCAGATCCTCGATGGCGGTCGTGGACCCGCGCCAGTCACGGACGTTGAGGGGGGAGGGTCCCTCCTTGGATCGTTCCGTGGCCTTGTTCGACTCCCAGAGCTGGACGAGGCGATCCGCCTCGGGATAGGGCAGGGGCTGGACCAGGACACCGGACACCATGCTGTAGAGGGCGATGGTCGCTCCCATGCCCAGGGCGAGGGTGAGGACCGCCGTCAACGTGAATCCGGGTGCCCTTCTCAGCGTCCGCCAAGCGAACCGGAAGTCGGGACCCAGGCGCCGCCCAAGGCCCTGATAGACCTCCCGGTTTCGCCGAAGGGCCCAGCGCTCGGCCGGGCCGTGGCGGAGGGTATTGATGACGGTTCGCCCCAGGTGGGCGATGACGCCGGAGAACCCGCTCCGCTGGTAGGCCTCGACGTACAGGTCGCGAAACAGCCCTTCAGCCTCGCCGCCGAACGAATCGCGAAATCGGCGGGGGAACAGGCGAAGCATCGCCCGGTAGGCCGCCAGTGCGACGCCCAGTCCAGGCGCCTGCGGGCGCGTCATGCGTCCCTGCCGACCGGCGGGCGCAGCCGTGTCTCGGCCAGCTCCACCACGGCCCTCATTCGAGCGATCTCTTTCCGGAGGGTCGCCCGGCCCGCCGGCGTGGCGACGTAGTAGCGCCGACGATCATCGTCGGTGATCCCTTGCTCCGGCGGCTCAGAGGGCTCGATCAACCCTACGTCGAGAAGGCGTCTGAGGACCCGGTACAGGTTCCCCGGCTCGAGACGGAGGGACCCGCCCGACCGGCTCCGGATCTCCTTGACGATGCCGTAGCCGTGGCGGGGATGGTCGAGTAGAGAGACCAGGACGTGGACGTCGACGGACTTGAGACGCAAGAGGGGCTCCGTGCCGGTAGGGGCCTGGCCGCGAGGCGCGG
This sequence comes from Gemmatimonadota bacterium, assembly GCA_024638395.1. Classification (GTDB taxonomy): domain Bacteria; phylum Gemmatimonadota; class Gemmatimonadetes; order Longimicrobiales; family Gaopeijiaceae; genus JAHEKK01. The sequence continues at coordinate 5,509 of JAHEKK010000026.1, forward strand.
TAAGTATGCTCAACTAGATCATACTATGATCGACATGATCATATCAACCCTGATCGAGGCGACCCAACCTGCTACTGATCCCCTCGAAGAGCCCGGGCCGGCTCGATCTGCGCGGCCCGATGGGCCGGGAGCCAACTCGCCAGGAGGGCCACGCTCCCGAATAGCGCGGCCACGACAGCGTAGGTCAACGGGTCGGTCGGGCTCACGCCGAGGAGGAAGGCGGACAGCCCCCTGGCCGCTCCTGCGGCGAGGAGCACCCCAAGGGCTACGCCAACCCCGACCAGCACCAGCGCCCGTCTGAGGACGATCTTGAGGATGGAAGCCCGGCTTCCGCCCAGGGCTCGGCGAACGGCGAGCTCGTGGCTCTGGCGCGCTACCGTGAACTGGACGAGCCCGTACAGGCCCACGGCCGCGAGGAACAGGGCCGCCAGACCCATGCCGCCGACCACGGTCGCACCGAGCCGCTGGGGCAGGAGCGCCCCGTCGAGGGACTGCCGGGGAGTCACGAGGACCGGGGGCGTGTGCTCCGGAAGGTGTCGGGCCACGACCTCCCGTAGCTCGGCCGTACGGGCCTCCGGCCGAGAGCCCCGGATCACGAACCGGGGAACGGACGGTATCGCACCGGCCAAGGACAGGTAGACGATGGGATCCGGGTTCAGGTCCTGGAGCAGATACTGGACATCCGTCGCGACCCCCACGATGGCGACGGGGCCCTCCACGGTGTCGAACGAGCGCCCGACGGCCTCTTGGTCGGGCCAGAAGCGGCGGGCGAACGCCTGGTTGACCACCGCCACCTGGGGTCCCTGGCCGGCGTCTTCCGGCGTGATGCCACGTCCCGAAACGAGGGATATGCCCACGGTTTCCAGCCATCCTCCCCACACCCTTCGCCCATCCACGACCCAGGCGTCTTCTCCGGCCGGCGGCTGGAGTCCCGGTACCTGAATTCGGAGTGGGCTCCGGGCCACGCCCAGGGGAGCGGCGTCTGCGAAGGAGGCGGCCTCCACCCCGGGGATCGCTTCCAGGTCTCTCAGCACCGCCTCGACGACCGTCCGGGCCGCCGGGTCCATCTCGCTGGTGGCGCCGGACTCCAGTGTGAAGGCCGCGACCCGGTCGGGATCGAAGCCCGGGTCGGCCCGCAGCCCCTCGGTGAGGGCCCGGATGAACAGCCCGGTGGCGATCACCAGGGCCACGGAGATGGCCACCTGCCCGAGGACCAGGACCGCACGCCCGCGCCCCTTCCAGACGGTGTCACCCCGGGCCGACAGAACGGAAGCCGGCGCCTTGCGCAGCAAGTGGATTGTCGGCGCGACGACGGCCATGGCGGCCGCCGCGACGGCGGCCAGCGCCGTCAGCCCCAGGACCCGCGCGTCCAGCGCCAACTCGAGTCCCAGTCCCGAAGTCTGCGCTCTCAGCAGGCCGGCCAGCCATCCATTGAGGAGCACGGCCAGCAGCACGCCAGCTCCCGCGCCGAGGAGGCTGAGCACCAGTGATTCGGCAGAGAGCTGCCGCACCAGGCGCCCGTTTCCTGCGCCCAGGGCAAGTCGTATGGCCATCTCCCGCTCCCGGGCCAGCGTCCGGACCAGCAGGACCCCACCCACATTCAAGCAGGCGATCAACAAGACCAGGCTGGAGACCACCGTCAGGACGGCCAGGAATGCGGTCACGGGTCCCTGAAGACTGTGGTCCAGGCCCGTTGTCCGGGTCACGCCCACCCCCCGGCCTCGATGAGACTCGGGAAAAGTCGACGCGAGACGCCCCGCGATGGCGTTGAGGGCGGCCCGGGCCTCCTCAGGAGAGGCTCCGGGTCTGAGGCGGCCGATCAATTCGAAGGGCATGCTCACCCGGTCGTCGGGGTCGAAGCCCGCCAGGAAGGGAACAGCGGCGGTGACGGGCATCCACAGGTCCACGGGGAAGCCGATGAAGTGACCCCGGAACCCCTCAGGCCCGACCCCGATCACGGTGACGGCCCGTCCGTCCACACGGAGGGCTTGTCCGAGGACCCCCGGGTCTCCTCCAAGACGATTCCGCCAAAAGTCGTGGCTGACCACCGCGATGGGGGCTGATCCGAAGCCCTGGCCAGGCGGGAACTCCATGGTCCCCAGGCTGGGCCTCAGCCCCAGCAGATCGGGGTACTCGGGCGACACAAGGCTGGCGACCGCCGCGGCGCCCCCTGCCGCGTCACCGATGGTGACCCGCATACCGGCGAAGGCTGCAAGGGCCTCCAGGGGCTCGGCGCCGTCACGGAACTGCACGTAGTCCTGCCAGCCGAACCCGAGAAAGCTGTTTCCACCCGATACATCGGCCCAGACGTCTACCAGGCTCTCCTGGTGGGCGACCGGGAGTGGCCGCAGCAGCAGTTCGTTCACGACGGTGAACACCACAGCATTCGCGCCGATCCCCAGGGCGAGGACGAGTGTGGCGGTCACGGCCCCGGTCGGGCTTCGAACGAGAGCTCTCAGGCCGAACCGCACGTCGGAGATCAGGGACGGGATCCACGGTTCCCCGGCCCGGGGATCCGGACGGTCGAGGCGGGGTCGGGAAGACCCCGCCAGGGCAGGCGCCACGGATTCGGGGTCTCCGAGGCGCCGTCTGACGTCGTCGATGGAGAGCCCGGCCTCGAGGGCGTCCATGGCATGTTGCTCCAGGTCGTCGCGGGCCTCCCGCGCCACAGGTCCCGTCAAGCCGGAGGCCTGAACGATGTCGTCGATATGACGGTGCAGATCCGGTGGCAGACCCGTCATGAAGAAAGACCCAGTTTACCCATCGCCTCGACCAGGCCCGCCCACTGCGTCTCGTGATCCGCCAGCCAGGTCCGGCCTTCTTCCGTCAAGCCGTAGTACTTCCGGGTGCGCCCCTTCGTGACACGGGTGGCCCGATGCTTGATGAGACCTTTCGATTCAAGATTGTAGAGCAGGGGATACAGAGTGGAGTGGCCGAGGGCCAGCACCCCGCCGGACTGGCGGTCGAGGGCTTCGGCGAGCTCGTAGCCGTACATCTCTCTGGCGTCGAGGAGCTTGAGCACGGCCAAGGGCCCCGCACCTCGCATCCAGGTTTCGCCGATCCTCGTCATCCTCCGCCCTCTCTCGCATGGACACCGGATTCCCGCGCCGGTCCCGGGCCAAAGAACGAGCCTGGCGGGCTCCGGCCTCTATGTTTTGTGACACATATTATATGACACCACTTATGAGGACAAGCTCATCTCGGGAAGGATGGTATCGGATGGACCCGGCGACGCGGTGCGGGCGCGTGGGGGAGCCGCCTCAGCGACCGCCCAGATAGTCCAGCATCCATGGCCGCCCCGTCTCGGGGTTGATGGCCCCGACGTCCCGGATGCCCGAAGCCGACCCCGTGAGCCACGCTTCGGCCTCGTCGGGGATCCCGTTGTCGTTGCCGTCGGCGCAGGGCGTCCCGGTGGGGAAATCGATACGTCCGTATACCGATTCGTAGTGGACCTGGTTCTCCCAGGGCCGTGAGGCGAACTCCCTCGCCCGCACGCGGCGAAACGACTCCCGGTCCAGGGCATTCGGCCGGTGCACCAGGCGGCCGTCACACTGCAGGCGGAAATTCGCCCCTGCCCCCCTCAAGACGGCCTCTTCGAGGTCGTCCAGCGGCACTGGCGCCACGGCGCCCGGCGGGTCCGGGTGAGGAGTTCCCACCCCGTGGTCCTCGAATCGTGCCGGCTTCTGGGACACGGAGTAGTGGAACACGGTGTGGGATCCGCCCCAAAGCGTCTCGACGGTCCGCCAGGGGCAGCCCGGAGCGGGGACCGACCGCACGTCCTCCAGGAAGATTTCGGTATTGGGTCCCCGGGCGATCTGCTCGAACCAGGTGATGGCGCGGTCGGGATCACAGCCCGTCATCGGTCCGCCGATGCTCAGGATGCTGCGGAAGTTGACCCTTACCCCGGGAACCTGGATCCGACCCGCGTCCGTGGCGTTGAACGTGACCACGTTCGTAACGTTGACCGGAGCCCTGGTGCCGCAACCGATCAACGGGTTCCGGCGCATGTTCTCGAATCCGAGGATCCACCCCCACGTATGCTCTCCGCACTCGTGGTACGGCTTGCCGAACATCCCCCCGCAACGCCCCGCCGTCCCTCCCGCAGAAGGGCCGCACACAGACCGAGCCACCGTGACGCGGCGACCACATCCGGACACCGTCGAAAGCATGTCGTTGTTGGCGAAGGCCACCGTCAGTTGATCGAGGTGGGAGTCCTCCGCACACTGGAGCATCACCACGCTGGAACGGCGGATGCCCCCGTCTATGCGTCGGTCGGGGACGTGGCCGATGCCCCGGTAGACGATGTCCGAGAAGGGGTCTCCCGTGAACCCGGCGCCCCCGGAGACCCAATAGGTCTCGGGAGCAGTGTGTCCGGCGACCACGATGCACGACCGCCGATCCAGTTGTCGAAGCGGCAGATTGCCTGCCGCAAAGCCGCCGGTCTCGAACACGAAGACCACCAGGTCGGCATCCGCTGAGAGGGGCTCCGCCAGGCGGCCCTGCAGCGTGCCCTCGGGAGGGGACTGGTCGGGGTAGAGGTCGCTGGCGGCCGTGACCTTCACCACCGAAATGTCCCACGCGCCGCCCCCCGCCGGAGCACAGGAGCGCAGGGCGTCGGCACCGTGGCCCACAAGCGGATGAGGGCCGCCGATCATGGGATCCGCAGCCTCCGGACCGCCCGGAGGGCTCCCGACTCCCGCGTCCGTCGATCCCGGGGCCGCCCCCAGCGCCGCTACGAAGCAGACGGCCGCCGCGGCGCCGAAGAAGCGTCGGTGCCCGGAACCGGCTCCCGGTCTATTCGAATGGGCCGTCATGGGCATGGATATCCTCCTATACTTCCTGCACTGAACAAGTGGACATTACGTTCCATGGGCCGCGTTCGTTCCCCTCGGCCATGGCTCGCGCGCTGTCTGGCCGGGCTGGCCCGGGGACCAGCAGACCATGCAGGGAGGCCGGTGTGCGGGAGAACGTTTCGGTTTCGCTCGTGTACCTCCATTTTCGCCCGCGCACGACACGGAGACTGGATTGAGACGGAAGCTGTTGGTGCTGGGGTCGCTTCTCCCCGTGATCCTCATCCTCGACATCGTCACCAAGCGCTGGGCGCTGGAGACCCTTCGTGGCAACCCCTGGGACGGATTCCTGGGCGGCTATGTGCCACTGACCCTGGCCTTCAACCGCGGCGCTGCGTTCGGCATCTCGATCGGCAACGATCCGCGTTGGTTCTTCATCCCCATCACGGTCCTGGCCCTCGGTCTGCTCGTTACGCTTTTCATACAAGCGGAGGACAAGGACCGTCTCCGGGTCGTGTCCCTTTCACTCGTGGTTTCGGGCGCGATCGGAAATCTCATCGACCGGGTACGTTGGGATCGGGGGGTGGTGGACTTCATCGGGCCCATCGATCTGGGGTTCATGGACTTTCCGATTTTCAACGTAGCGGACATGGCCATCTCCTGTGGCGCCGTTCTTCTCGCGATTTCGTTCTGGCTGGAAGAGCGTCGGCTTGCACGCGACGCGGAGGAGGCCCGAGCGGTGGTGACGGGCCCCGAGCCCACCGAGGGCTGACGCGAAGTGGTCCTGCCCGGGTCGCCGCCCCGCGGCCTATGATCCCACCGTGTCCACACAAGTGAATTCGTCCGGCGGAGGTGCGTGGTGCAGGACCTGTTGAACCGGATGGCCCTGGGGAACCCGGGTGCTGCCTGGCTGAGAGCGGCCGCCGTCGGTTTGGTCATCGGAATCGGCCTGAGAGTCGTCTTCTGGCGAATCGTGGTGGCGGCCGAGCGCTGGTCGCGCAACACCAGCACCAGAGTCGACGACCTGGTCGTCGCCACGTTGAAGAAGACGAAGCTGTTCTTCATCCTGGCGGTCGCGGTGTGGGGAGGGTCCCTGTCGTTGACCCTGCCTGATCGGCTCTCCACGGCCATCTGGGTCGTGCTTCGGGTCGCGGCCATCCTCCAGGCTGCGGTGTGGACCAACGCAGCGCTTTCCCACGCTCTCGAGAACTACCGTGCCAAGGTGATGGCCCAAAACCCTGGCGCCGTCACGGGAATGGCGGCACTGGGGGTTGTCATGCGGGCGGTTCTCTGGGGCGTTTTTCTGCTTCTCCTTCTTCAAAACCTGGGTGTGCAGGTCACCGCCCTGATCACGGGACTGGGCATCGGCGGCATCGCAATCGCGCTGGCGGTCCAGAACGTTCTCGGAGACCTCCTGGCTTCTCTCTCGATCATCTTCGACCGCCCCTTCGAAGTGGGGGATTTCGTCATCGTCGACGACCTGATGGGCACGGTCGAGAATGTCGGCCTCAAGACGACGCGTATGCAGTCGATTACCGGCGAGCAGCTGGTGTTCAACAACTCCGATCTACTCTCCAGCCGAATCCGGAATTACAAGCGAATGCGGGAAAGGCGCATACTGTTCAATGTCGGCGTCGTCTACGGCACCCCCAGAGAGGTGCTCGAGGAGATCCCGAAGATGATCCAGTCGGCCGTGGAAGGGGCCGAGGGCACCCGCTTCGACCGGTGCCACTTCAAGGAGTTCGGCGACTCGGCGCTGATCTTCGAGGCCGTGTACTATATGCTCGTTCCCGAATACCAGGCGTTTATGGACGTGCAACAGGCCGTCAATCTGGCGTTGTATTCCGGCTTCACGGACCGGGGAATCGAATTCGCCTTCCCGAGTCAGACCATCTACTTGGAAGGGGTCGAGGCCCCCTAGGGAATCAGGGTAGCGTCTCGGGAATCAGGGTAGCGTCTCGCTGTGCTTTGGGTCACCCGTGGGGGTGAACACGAGATACTCGATCCGCCGTCTCCGCATCTTTATGATGCGCACCTCGCCACCGGGGACCGGTATCGCGTCACCGATCTTGCCCAACCGATCCAGGGCCCCGAACACGTAGCCCCCGATCGTGTCGAACTCTTCGTCGGTCTCCAGGCCCAGCCGCACGGCGACATCCCTCAGGGGCGTGCCCCCCCAGATGAGGGTTCGGCCGTCTTCCAGCTCCTGGAACTCCCGGGGCTCGTCCGTGTCGTGCTCGTCGTGGATCTCGCCGATGATCTCTTCGATGAGATCCTCCAGAGTGACGAGGCCGGCCGTACCCCCGAACTCGTCCAGGACGATCACCATCTTCGTCCGTTGCGCGCGCATCTCGTGGATCAGATCCTCCACCGCTTTGGATGCGGGAGAAAACTGAACCGGACGAATGATCTCGCTGACCACTCCAACCCCTCTACGGGCGGCCCCCCAAAGGTCGCGGGCCAGCACGATGCCCACGATCTGATCCAGGGTCCCCTCGTAAACGGGGAGCCTGAGCTTCCCGGTCTTGAGCATGAGGTCCATGGCCGAGTCGTAGGTCGCGTCCAGGGGGACCGCGACGATGTCGATTCGTGGCGTCATGACCTCGCCCACGTCGATATCGTCGAGGCCCATCACGTTGGACATGACTCGAAACTCCGTGTCGTCGATCGTCCCCTCCCGGCGACCGATTTCCGCCAGGACCTCGAGCTCGGCGCGACTGATGGTGATCCTGTTCCCATGGGTCGGCGTGATCATCCGGCTGAGGACATTGAGGGGGATGAGCACGGGCTTCATGGTGACGACCATGCCGCGCAGGACGTATGCGGTGGGTCGGGCAAGGGTCTTCCAGAACGTCGCGCCGAGGGTCTTCGGGATGATCTCGGAGAAGACCAGGATGACGAACGTCAGGACGCCCGAGAAGACGCCGATCCATGCCTCACCGAAGACCTGGGCGGCCAAAGCCCCGGAGAGGGTCGCGCCGACGGTGTGGGCGATGGTGTTGAGGGTGAGGATGGCCGCGATGGGCTCGTCGATCTGCCGCTTCATCCGTTCCAGGATTCGACCCGCCCGATCGCCCCGGCCCTTGAGCAGGGCCACGAAGGAGTGGTTGATGGACAGCAGGACCGCTTCCAGGACCGAGCATAGAAAGGAGATCGAGAGGGAGATTCCCAATACCAGCGCGAGGTTTGTCACAGTCTGCTGTAGTGCCTCCGGTCTTTGCGGCGAGTCGAGGAGAAGCTGACCTGATCCATGGCGTCGGTGCAAGGCTCGGGGGAAGGGGGGGTGGCCCGCGGACCCCGCATTCCACGCCGGATTGCGTAGCTCCCCGCCACGGGTGCTGCTACCCTACTGGACGGGATGGATGCAGTCGGGCGATTCGGATCCGGGGTCAGGAGAACCTCCCGGCCGAATGATGCAGGGAGAGATCGTGGATCGAGGTTGGGCTACCGGTTTTCTGTCGCCGGCCGTGACCGTGGCGGCCACGCTGCTCGCGACTGCTTGCGTTTCCGGCGGTGGCGGGGAGACGCAGCCGCAGCCCTCCGCGGTCTACCGCTTCTATGTCGCGGCCGAATCCGCCGACCTCATTCACCGACTCCGATTCTCCGGCGGCGTCCTGGAGGTCGAGCGGACCACCCCCGTGGGCGAGTCCGCCAACGAGACCGAAGGGCCTCACGGCTTGAGCCGCTCTCCCGATGGCGACTTCCTCTACCTGACCACCGGGCATGGGGTGCCGGACGGGAAGCTGTGGAAGTACCATGCGGGTC
>JAHEKK010000497.1:0-597 GCA_024638395.1 Gemmatimonadota bacterium
GAGGGCTTTGGTCCGTTGGGGCGGTGCGGCTTCGTCGTAGGATGTCAGGAGTTTGGCCAGGCGCCGCGCGAGTCTCGCGGCAGAGGGTCCCTTACGCCCTGGGCCATCTCTTCTCAGCGCGGCCTCGAAGTCCTGAAACAGCTCGAGTGGGATCCGGGGCAGCTCAGTCTCCAGCAGGCGTTCCAAACGGTGCCGGCCGTGGGCTTCGCGGAGGGCCTCGAACTCGTCGCGCTTCCGGTCCGCCAGGGCCTGGGGTGGGCGCCAGACCTTCAGGGAGCGCGGGACTGCGGCGTCGCGAATCAGTCGAATGACGAGAGACGCGTACTCCGACTCTGGGCTGGGGATCGGGACGCCCTCGGCTTCCCGGTGTCCCTCCAGCAGGGCCTTCTCCAGGGGCAGGTGGAACAGGCCGCGGCGCCGATCCCCCACCACGACCTTGGTGGTCCAGTGGACATGGGCGATCTGTCCAGTCTCTTCGTCCAACCCGAAGGCGTGGCGGAAGTCTCCGACGGGCTCGTCCGGAACGTCGGCTTCGTAGAAGGACTCCGCTGCCAGGACGCCCAGAAAGGCGGGTACATCCGACCCGCGTACAAGGAG
>JAHEKK010000497.1:607-3475 GCA_024638395.1 Gemmatimonadota bacterium
TCGATGTCTTTCTCGCCGGCCAGGACCCGCCGCAACGTGGCGGTCCCCTTCCAATGACAGTACACCACCCCCGCCGATGTCAGGCTCCGCAGCAGGCGGGTGATGTTGGCAAGGGGTCGCAGATCGCCAGCCTCGTGGGACGGTGGCGCCGTCGGCACCGAGTCCGTTCGATTCAGGGCCGTGTCCCGTTCAGGAACTCCTCGAGATTCGTATACCCGTCCTGGTCACGGTCTTCCGCCCCGTCTTCCGGCGCCAACCAATCGAAGCCTTGCGCCCGTTCCCACAGGTCGGGCATGCCGTCCCGGTCGTGGTCTCTGCACGGCTGGGCGGAGGCAACGTCTTGGTATCCCCCCACGTCGTCGGGGGACGCGATCGCCTCTTTCGGCCCCGTTCGCTGCCGGACGTCCCTCACCAGCCGCTCGTCGGTGGCGTCCGCAGCGTTGGTCCACTTGCCTTCACAGGTGATCCTTGCGTTCGCCCCCACGTCGGACAGCACCAGCTCGTAGGCCGTGCCTGCTGAGAGCACCGGGACCGGAACCTCGGCCTCCGGAAGGGGCTTGGCGCGTCGAAACGACATCGGCAGCGGGACCCAGAGACGGTTGAGTTGATAGAGCTCCCAGTTATCGGCCGATTCGTCCATGAATACCGGATCAACGACGTTTCCGGCCGAGTAGATGGAGGGAGGTGGGAACTCCTCATCGGTCAGCTCGGGCAGGAAGCTGTCGTGAAGGAAGATGCGGTCGGTCCTCGACATGGGGCCGGCGCGGAAGTAGTTGCCGATATGGTCCGTGACGGATCCCCGGGTAGTGGCCGCAACCCGATAACGCCAATTGTAGACAACGTTGTTCACGACTTTCGCGCCTCCCGCGGTGACGCGAGGGTTCCGGTGGGTGTTGTGGATGAAGAGGTTCCGATGCAGGGAAATTCGGCGGGCCCGCTTGTAGAGCTCGATGGGGTTGTCGGGATCCTCGTAGTTGGCGAGCCCTCCGATCAGGAACCCATTACTGTGCTCCCGGAGACCCTCCGAGAAGATGGACTGCTGGATGGAAACGTCCTCCACCCATTCTCCTGGACTTCCGACATGAATTCCTCCGTTTTCGTCACTTGCCCAACTCGCGGACACGTGATCGACGATGATGCGAGATCCGTGTCGGAGGGTGAGGTTATCGTGTCCGTCGACGTCAGGGATACCTGATCCGTTCCGAAGCCGCAGGTACCGGATGACGATGTCGTGGGCCCCGTCCATGACCCGGATCAAAGAGTTGTCGGTGCCGCGGATCGTAATGCCGTCCCCCGGGGCCGATTGGCCGGCCACCGTCAGGAACGGACTTCGGATACGGATGGCGTCTTCGAGTACGATGGTGCCGGACACCTCGAACACGACGGTCCTGGGACCCCTGGCTTCGAGGGCCGCCCGGAGACTCCCGTCACCACGATCCGCCAGGCTCGTGACCGCCAATACGGTGCCGCCACGCCCCCCCTGTGCCAGGGCGCCCGGCCCCAAAGCGCCTGGAAACGCGGGGACCGTGGGGACTCGTCGAGAAACGGGCGGCCGTTCCTCGGCGTCGGAAAAGGCGGGACTCGACGGAGCGGTGCACGACAGGAGAGCGCACCAGAAGAGACCGCACCGTAGCATGACGGATCTACTTCGCCGAATAATATGAGCCGAGACTGGCTTGGAAACGCCGGGAGCGCCGCACGTCGTTCAAGACCGTGCCGATGACCTCTCCTCCGACGGTTTCCAGCTGCAGCAGCGCTTCCGACACGGCGTCCCGCTCAGAGCTTCGTGCTCTCACGACGAAGAGGACTCCGTCAACGGCCGTGGCAAGCGCCGGGGCCGTGGCCGCCGCAAGCACCGGAGGCGAATCGATTACGATGTAGTCGAAGTAGCTCGATACCGACGAGAGGAAGTGCTTCATCCCCCGGTACATCATTTGCGAGGTCGGATTCTTCTCGTCGAGGCGTCGGGGCATGACGTGCAGTCCCGATACGCCGGTCTGAAACAGGCTTGCATGATGCCTGCCCATGAGTTCCCCAGGCGAGGCCCCCGGGTCGGGGGCCTTGTCCAGAGCAATGGCCTCGTGCAGCCGTCCCTGCCATACATCCCCGTCGACCAGAAGCACACGGTGGCCGCGGTCGGCAAGACTCAAAGCGAGGTTGACCGCCGTTGTGGTCTTGCCCTCCCTGGAGGTCGCGCTCGTCACCACGATGCTCTTCGCGTGGCGAGTCCATCGGGAAAGGGATAGCCCTGTGGCCAGGGTGCGGAACGCTTCCGACGTGGGGGTTGGCGGCATGGAGCTCGGGTGGGGTCCGCTCCCATTGCTACGTTTCAAGCGTTTCTCGATCTCGCGGACATGCTCCTTCGGGATATGGGGGATGGACCCGATGAGAGGCGCGCGCAACAGTCTTTCAACCTCACGGCGGTCGCTCAGTGGGTTGCGGCCCTGCTCCAGTGCAAAGGCCCAGGCGCCTCCCAGAAATACCCCCATCAATAGCCCGATTGCAGCCTTGATTGGCGCCCGGCTTGGCAGTGCCTCGTAAGGAAGCGGCGCCAGGTCGATGATGTCAGACTGTCCGACGGCGACGGCCTCCGCCATCCGGGCCTTCTGGTATTCCTCTCTGAGGCGGTAGTTGAGGTCCCGGTAGGTCGTGACCAGTTGGGCGAGCCGCGCTTCTTCCGCCAGTTGGGGTGTGATGCGCCCGATCTCCGCGGCGATTCCCGACGCCAGGGTGTCTAATGCCGCCGATCGGGCCCGCAACGCCGAAACGTGACTCCGAATCGCCGCTTCCAGATCGGCCTCGGTGGTGGCGATCAGACTCTCCAGCCTGCGCACCACGGGGCTCGTGAAGGCCGCGGCCGACTCGCCC
>JAHEKK010000498.1 GCA_024638395.1 Gemmatimonadota bacterium
GGAATACGGCCCGCCGGAGGCCCTTCTCGCCGCGTTGGCCGACCGCTACAGGATCGAGCGCGAGATCTGCCGGGGCGGCATGGGCAGGGTCTATCTGGCCCACGATCTTCGCCACCGCCGTGTGGTGGCGCTCAAGCTCCTCAGGACCGACCCGGGTTCATTCGAGGGCTCGGCGGGGGGTGCGCGCCGGTTCGAGCGGGAGATCGAGTTCGTGGCCCGGCTTTCCCATCCCCACATCCTTCCACTCCACGATTCAGGCACGGCTGCGGGATTCCTCTACTACATCGCCCCCTTCGTCGACGGTGAAACCCTGCGAGAACGGCTTTTGCGCGAGGGTCGGCTCCCGGTAGGCGAGGCCGTTCGCGTGCTGCGCGATGTGGCCAGGGCGCTCGCTTACGCCCATCGTCACGGCGTAGTCCATTGTGATGTCAAGCCGGCCAACATCTTGCTCACCAGGGACGGCGATGCGCTGGTCGCCGACTTCGGCGTGGCAAAGGGACTGGCCGAGGCTCAAAGCCATCTCGATCGCCGAACGACCGAGGCCACGTCCAAGACTCTCCTGTTCGGGACCCCCGGCTACATGGCCCCGGAGCAAGAAGCCGAAGAGCCGTCGTTCGACCACCGCGCCGACCTATTTGCCCTGGGCGTTGTCGCCTGGGAGGTCTTGACCGGTGAACTGCCGTTCCCGCGAGGCTCTGACGGGAAGACCCGGACGCCGGGACAGGCCCTCCCCTCCTCCCTCACGGCCCGGAAGCTGGAGGTACCGGAAGCCCTCGGCCGGTTGGTGAGCCGCCTCCTGTCACTCGACCCGGTCGATCGACCCGCCGATGCGACCGAAGTCCTCCGCACCCTGGACTCGGTGACCCGGACCCTCGCATCGCCTCACCCCGGGGACGGGACGACGGAGCGAAGGTCGCTTCCCCGCCGGCCCCTCCTGATGGTCTCGGCGACGGCGATCCTTGTCTTCCTGAGTTGGGCCCTGGTGCGGACGGTCCGTCCCGCGGCGGCGGGCACGCCTCCCGATGTCACCGTCGCGGTGCTCGCACTGGACGGCGCCGGAACGAACCTGGACGATGCCGCTCTGAGGACTGGGCTGACCGACGCCCTGGTCCGAGCCTTCAGGACCGCTCCGGGAGTTCGGGTCGCAGGCCGCACCTCGGCGGCCGAACTCGAGCGAAGGGGACTCGACGTGCCCGCCCTCGGAGCACGGCTCGGCGCGGATGCCGTGCTGCAGGGCAGACTGGACCGGGACGCGGACCGAGTCCGCGTGGAGGCGATCCTCACGAGGACGCAGGGCGGCCAGGTCCTGTGGACGCAAACGTATGACGTAGGCGGGCCAGAGCTCATGTCGCTGGCCGATCGGATGGCGATGGAGGTCACGGACGTGGTGACCGTAGGCCGGCTCCCCGCCTCCCTACCACCCCAACCCCTCGCCCGCGGTACCGACGACCCCGAGGCATTCCAACTCTACCTCAGAGGGCGACACCTCACCAACACGCGTCAGCGCGACGCGCTGTTCAGGGCGGTAGGCTACCTGGACGAGGCCGTAGAACGCGACCCGGCTTACGCCCGGGCCCACGCCGCCAGAGCCGACGCGTGGACCTTTCTGGGGATCTTCGGCCACGTCCCTCCCCATGAGGCTCTCCCCCGGGCCCTGGCCGCCGCCGAGCGGGCCATCGAGCTGGACAGCCTCCTGGTGGAAGGCCTGGCGATCCGCGCACACCTCCTGTTCGTCTACGAGTGGGACTGGGGTGCAGCCGAAACGGCCCTTCGTCGGGCCGTCGCCCTGGATCCCGAATACCCCCTGCTCCGGATGTACTACGCGTCTTTTCTGCACTCGGTGGGGCGTCCGGGCGAAGCCCTCCTTCAACTCGATGCGGCTCGCCGGACCGACCCCTTGAGCCCGACCGGCGTCCTGAGCGGCCGCATCTACATCGACACCCAACGGCCCGATTCAGCGATCTCGATCCTCGAAGCCGACATCGAGCTGGAGCCCCGCCTCGACCTGGCGCATCAACTCCTGGCGCACGCCTACCTCCAGACGGGGTCGTACGACGAGGCCATCGCTTCCATGAGGCGTGCGGCGGAGCTGAGCGGACCTCGCGATCAAGCCCAACTAGCCTACGTGCTGGCGAAGGCTGGTCGTCCTGCAGAGAGCCGCACCGTGCTGGCCCAGTTGCTGGAGAGCAGCGGACCACTCGACCTGCTGGGCTTCCATATCGGGATGGCCTACGCCGGCCTCGGTGAAGCGAACGAGGCCTTCGTGTGGCTGGAGCGGGCCTATGAGGAGCACGCCTCGTTCATGAACCTCCTGGCCGTCTCGACGGGATTCGAGTCTATACGGGAAGATCCCCGTTTCGGCGACTTGCTGACGCGCATGGGGCTTCGCTGACAAGACCGAGCCGGTCCCTGCGTGCCCCCGGGCCCGTGCGGCGCCGTTTCCACGGGGATATCCATCGTGCAACTCGCCACGCTGAGTACACGTGAATTTCGTAGAATGGTCGCTGCGGGTTGTCGCGGATTCGCAACGACGAACTCAGCTGATCGGCGGCACTTCGACCAGATGGGGAGTGAACAGCACGCCCCGAATTCCCGCGGGCGTTTCCGGATTGCCCTGCAGGACGAAATTCCGGTTTACGTCGGCATCCACCGTGATCTCCGTGACCTCCGCCGCGTCCGCAAACACCGATTCCAGCAGTTGAACCTTGATTCCCGTCTTCGCCCCACTCGGGACGGACAGGTCCATGGTCGTCCCTCCATCATTCGCGAAAGTATAGCCGTCCGCTAGCGTGACGGATGCGGATTCCACGATTAGTCGAAGCTGGGCGTAGGTACCAGCAGGGACCTCGACGCTGGGCGTGATCGCCGCGGTCACGCCCTGTAATTCCAGGAGGTCAAAGCACTGAGCGACACCCTCGCCCTTTTCCCACAACACGGTCCTGTCGCTTTCCTCGCCCTCCCCGGGCTGGAGGTAGACCCCGGAGACGCAGACTTCCGCAACGGCCAGGTAGTCTGCCGGCGCATCGGTCAGGTGAACCTGGACCCGTGCCATTCCCTCAGGCCCGGTAGATTCGCCGCACGCACTCGTCAGGAGTGCTGGGAAGCATAGGATCCAGAGTGGCTTCCAGGTATTCGCTGACATGTCCGACCTCCAAAATGGGCGACGCTCCGCCAAATTCGATGCAAGAATCATGCAGCCTTTGGAGGCACACGGTCACGCGCCGCGGTCGATCGGTAGGTGGGCCCCAATGGTCTCTCGGCCGACTCCTATCGAAGGATGCGCTTCAGGAGTCCAGGCGCAGGCCGGGATAGCCGCAACGAAGGGTTAGGCCACCATCCTTCTGGTGACCCGTTCAACACGAGGTCGGAGCAACTTCTTGACGCTGTGCACCTCCCCACCAACCCCACCACTCCCTACAAGTAGAAGGTCCGGTGCCGGATGGAGCCGCCGAGGCGGCCCAG
>JAHEKK010000499.1 GCA_024638395.1 Gemmatimonadota bacterium
CCTGAACGCCGCATAGGCGCCCACGGTGAGAAACAGGAAATATGCCGTCTGGAACTGTGTGGTCAGGCTGGTCAACGCCACGCTGCCGGCAAGCCATCCCACCCAGGCCGTGTCTCCGGTCCGGATGAGGCGCTCGGTCGCCCAGAACACCGACGGTGATACTGCGGCGACCATGAGTTTCCCGTCGTTTCCCGGGAGCGTCAGGGTCACGATGACCGGCGCCATGACCCAGGCAAGGCCGCCCAGCGTCTGGGCCGCTCGGTTCAGGCCGAGGCTCCGAAGCCAACCGAACATGAAGAAGCCCCCGGCCAGAGCGTGGAGGACGAGCTTCCAGCCCAGGGCTCGGTAGGGTGCCATGACGAGATAGAGGAGGCTCGTCGGATACAGCAGGTCGCCCCCGGCGAGGGCTTCGATGGAGGGAATGCCCCCCAGAAGCCGGGGGCTCCAGAAGGGAAGGTCGCCCGCCGCCATGCGCTCGGCGAAGAAGGCGCGGGCCATGTAGCCCAGGGAGAGCGTGTCCTGCCCGTAGAGCATGTCCCTGGAGAAGATGAACTCGCCGAACAGGGCCACCGTGGCGACCACGAAGACCAGAGCGGGCACCCCCCGGGGGATGACCCCTGTGCTCACGTCGCGAGCCGGGCCGCTGACCCCCGCGCCGCGTCGATCGACTGTCCGTTCCGTCTTGCTCGTCTTCTTCGCCATGGATGGATCAGTTCAAGATGGGTCTGGGATTGTCCCCGGGCCCGGAAGGCCCGTGGGCTGACACGGCTTCATGTCGCTTCACCGAGGGGCCGGGCGAGCAGCCTCTCATACACCTGGAGGTGGCGGTCCACCAGCCGGTCGTTGCTCCACCGCTCGATGACGCGTTCTCGGGCCCTTTGCCCCTTTTCCCGGAGGTTGCCCTCCCGCGCCAGTCGGACCACTGCCTCTGCCAGTGCGGATGGATCCTCCGGGGGGAAGAGCGTCCCGACCGTCTCATCCACGATTTCGGGAAGCCCTCCTACATCGGAAGCCGCAACGGGAAGTTGGCATGCCATGGACTCCAGCGCACCCACCGATGTGGCTTCCATGAGAGAAGGGAACACGGCCATGTGGCAGGAGGAGAGCAGGCTGGGCATCTCGGAATGGGGTCTGGATCCAAGAAACCCGATGTGCTCCAAGACCCCCAGTTCGGCGGCGAGGGCTTTGAGGCGTGGACCTTCCGGTCCGTCTCCGATGAGCACCAATTCGGCGGGAATCTGCGCCAGGATCGCCGGCATCGCACGGATCAGGTATTCCACGCCGTTCTTGTGGAACAGCCGCCGAGGTGCCACGAGGCGCAGGAGCTCCTCCGCCTGGCGCTCCCCCGCCCCGGTTCCGTCTCGGCGCCCGTGGGCGCCTTCCGTTGCGCCTCCGTCGGTGGGCTTGAAGAAGCCCGTGTCCACGCCGTTGGCCAGGGCCTCGACAGAGACGCCCTCTGCAAGGCCCATGGCGACGTCTGCGATCTCTTTGCTGGCGGCGAACGTGTGATCGGCCATGCGTACGAGTCGACCGAGTCCCGGGCGGGCCCATTTTTTGGACGCGAGCTTGAGGAAGTGGGAGGTATGGAGGGTCGTGACCAGGGGAATTCGGCGCCGCCCGCGGGCCATTCGACAGGGAACGACCGACTGAAAGGCCTGGGCATGGATCACGTCGGCGCGGCGCGCCAGTTTCCGGGTCCGGGGTACGGACCCGAGGGCGTGGGTGATCCAGCCCATGGGTGTCCTGCCGGGGAGCCAGGTGCGCCAGACCTGGATACCGTCCCGGACTTCGTGGGCCGGCAGCCCTTTCCGGGACCTGGACGTGACGACCTGAACTTCGTGTCCCCGATCGGCGAGGCCCCGGCACAAGTAGTACACGTGGCTCTCCAGCCCCCCGACTTCCGGCGGGAAGTAGACGCAATGGAAGAGGATCCTCACCCTGCGTCCCAATCCTGGGTCACGCGAGGCTCTCCTGTCAGGTCGGCGACTACGATGTCGGCGATTCGTGACCCGGCGAGTCCGTCACCGTAGGGGTTCGGTGCTTCCTCCGGCTTGCCTCCGCTCGCCAAGATGGTCCCCGCGGCACTCAGGATCCGGTCCGGATCCGTGCCCACCAGCGTGGCGACGCCGGCGTCCACGCCTTCAGGGCGCTCCGTCACTTCCCGGAGCACCAGAACGGGGGTCCCGAAGGTGGGCGCCTCTTCCTGAATGCCCCCGGAATCGGTGAGTACCAGGGCTGCGTTCCCGAGAGCGTGGATGAGGTCCGTGTACGAGAGGGGCTGAATGAGCTGAATGCCCTTCTGGCCGGCCAGGATCTCTTCTGCCGGGCCGCGAACCTGGGGATTGGGGTGGACCGGATAGAGGACCTGGATATCGTCGTAACGGGTCGCCAGCTCCTTCACCGCCCCGAAGAGGTCCCGGATGGGCGTCCCGAAGGACTCCCGCCTGTGGGCCGTCAGCAGCACCAGCCGGCGTCCCGACGACAGGGCCTCGGCGAGGGTGGGGTCTTGCACCGGGACTTCGGCGGCAGATACCTGGTGCAGGGCGTCCACCACGGTATTCCCCGTCACGAAGATGGCAGACGCGGGCATCCCCTCGCCCTTCAGATTCTCCGCCGCTCGCCGCGTCGGCGCAAAGCAGTAGTCCGAGAGGGTGTCGACCATGCGGCGGAGCATCTCCTCCGGGAACGGAGACCACTTCTCGTGGGACCGGAGGCCAGCCTCGACATGGCCCAACCGTCCCTTCTCGAAAAACGAGGTCAATCCCGTGAAGAACACCGTGGCCGTGTCACCCTGGACGAGGGTCACGTCGGGCCTGAAGTCCCTCAGGACATCTCGCATGCCCTCCAGGCACGCTCGACCAATGTCATAGAGGGTCTGGCCTGGCTTCATCAGAGCCAGGTCGTAGCTCGCCTCGAAACCGAAGGCTTCCATGATGCGGTCCACCAGATCGGTATGTTGGCCCGTGAGCGCCACGCGATGGTCCACCTCCGGCCGTAAGTCGAAGGCCCGGACAACGGGGGCCATTTTGATCGCTTCGGGGCGGGTGCCTATGACAGTGAGGACGCGGGGGCGGGGCATGAACAGGCTCGATTGGGGGTTTCGGGAGGATCGGGTGAAGGGTCGCGGCCGGGGAGTGGGAGATGCGTGGGCCCCTGCCTCGCTCAGTCCCTCAGGGGACGTTCATGGGCGCTCCGAAGGGGGCGACGTTTGCCCTTCCCCATCAGAGTATCTGCGACGGATGTAATCTAATTCGTCCCTCAGGCCGGCAATCATCTCGGCCAGAAGCCCGGCGAGGAAGAAGAGGGTGCCGACGGTGACCAGGAGAATCACGAGATACAAGAGAGGGCGGAAGCCAAACCCTTCCACAATACGGAGATAGAAAGCCACGAGCCCTGTGGCCACCCCCAGGGCGATGAGGGTCAAGCCCGGAATGCCGAAAAGGATCATGGGCTTCCTGGC
>JAHEKK010000500.1 GCA_024638395.1 Gemmatimonadota bacterium
GTGGCGCTCCCGTCCACGGCGACGCTGGAGGATGCGCAGACCATGATGCTCGACACGGGACACCTGCGCCTTCCGGTCTATGAAGAGACGCTGGACCGGATCATCGGCGTCGTCCTCGGCCGGGACGTTTGGGGAGCCCAACGTGAGGGACTCGACGACTTGGAGGCGGTGACCCGGCCCGTCCCGTTCAGCCCGGCCTCAAAGCGGGTGGAGGACTTGATTCCGGAGATGCGCTCTCAACGCACCAAGATGGCGATCGTCGTCGACGAGTTCGGCGGGACGGCGGGGCTGGTGACCCTCGAGGACCTCATCGAGGAGATCATCGGCGAGATCCAGGACGAGCACGAGGACGATGAGCCCGTTTCGTTCGAAGAGCTCTCGCCGGGCCGCGTCCGGGTCTGGGGAGGAACGACCCTACGCGAAGCGTCTCAGAGCTTCGGCTTCGAACCTTCGGCCGACGAGTACGACGGCTACGACACCGTCGGCGGCTTCGTCTTCGGGCGGATCAACCGCATCCCCGTGGTGGGCGACGAGGTTCGGGTTGAGACAGGGACCCTTCGCGTCACGCAGATGAAGGGGCGTCGGATCGATTACCTGCTCTTCGACGCCGCGCAGTCCGACTGACCGACCGATTGGATCAGCACGACCGGTTGGATCAGCACCCCATCGAGCGGGCCCGGTCCCCGAGCCCGTAACCCCTGGGTCTGGACCCCGTGGCTCAGGCCTGGGGCTAGCGATTCAGGTGCTGGAATCCGTGGCGGCTGCGGCCGAGGCGCTGGACTCTGCCGAGCCACCCTGCCGCACGGTTGCCGACTCCGGGGGGGTGACGACCCCTGCGGTCGCCAGGGCCGCGGCCTCTTCCCGGGCCCGCTCTTCCTGCTCTTCCAGCCAAAAAGAAATGGCCAGGAGGATCGCACCGCAGGTGATGGCCATGTCGGCGACGTTGAAAATGGGGAAGTTCCAGAACCCGAGGTCGATGGGTCCGAGGAAGTCGACTACGCCTCGATCCCAACGGACCCGGTCGTAGAGATTGCCCACAGCCCCCGAGACGACGAGGGAAATCGCGCCGATGCGCAGAAAGTCCCGCTCCTCGGCCTGCTTGTAGAGGACGCCCAGGAGGATCAGTGCGACGACCGTCACCGGGATGAAGAACCAGCGGGAATCCTCGCCGATGCGCATTCCGAATGCGGCGCCCTTGTTGAAGGCGAGGGTCAGCGGCACCAGGCCGCCGAACAGCTCGCCGCTTCGGACGACGAGGGTGTCCAAAGCCCATCGCTTCGTAACGAGGTCGAGGACCATGATCGTCGGAAACGTCAGGCCGAAGATGACTAGCTTGGGTCGCACGCTCGGGGCCGTTGGGTGAGATCGTTACAAAGCGAAATATGGGCCCTCCGGCCGTCGCGTCTACCACGTTGGTCGGAGGGAATACCGGCGCCGACTCTACGCCCCGGACCGCCCATCGTTCCGGTGCCGCTGCAAGACGCGCGCCGCCGCGGCCCGTCGCTCGGCGACCACCGGGGTCTTCCACGGACTCGAGTACTGCCGGAGGGGACCTCCGACCAGGGTGACTTCGGGCGCGTGGTTATAGGGACGGGCCGCCCACGGAATCCCCTTTGGGTCGGTCCTCCTTTCGCACCACGAAACGAAGACCCGACCAGTCCTTCGTCACCGCACAGATCTTGTTGTCGACGAGCCCGGAGGAAAGGCCCATCTCGCGCACTTGGCTCTCGGCGAGATCGGTGTGCAGGGGGGAGCTCTTCTTGGGCCAGCAGGTCCAGATTCCGCCATTCCAGCGGATCCGTGGAATCATCTGGGAGAAGAGGCCCAGGTCTACCTCGCTCGGGCAGAACAAGAGGACCACGTCGAACCGCCCAGCAGGAAGGTCCGCAGCTTTCAGATCCCGCTGTGCGCCTCCCCCTTCCCTCGTCACCGTCCGGCCAACCCGCTCGATCCGAAGAGCGGATGGACGGGGGTTCAAGCGATCCTCAAAACTCTCCGGGGCCCCGGCCAGGAGGACCTCGTGGCCTTCCTTCATGCCGAGCTTTTTGGGGAGGGGAGTCCCGGAGTAGCCAACGCTCACCTGTCCCCCAATCAGCGGTCGGCGCCCGTCATCGATTCCCCCAGCGGATGGCCACTCCCGCACCGAAGAACCAGTCGTCCGCATCGAGTGCCCAGCCACCATTCACGTCCAATTGGGCATCTTCGTTGAGGAGGAAGGTCAGCCCTCCCTCACCGTAGTTGACATCGCCGGCATCCGCGAAGAAACCGGCCCATCCGGCGTACGCCCCCACTCCATCACTCAGGGCGACGCCCGGCGTCACGATGACCGACACCGTCTCGCCCGCCCCACCCACGCCCTCGGCGATGCCGAGGTTCACACCGAGCCCGGCGCGGTCGGACAGACCGATGTCCGCGAGGGCGTTCAGAGCCGCGACCCACTCGTCGTTGGTGAACGCCTCGCTGCCCGTGGGAGCCGTCACGACTCCCTGCAGAGAAATGTTCATCCGATCGCCGACGTTCCGAGCCAAGGGTACCTTCACGCCGAATCCGATGTCGGCGAACCCCTCGGCGTCGAGGGCTGGAAAAGCGTCGCTCCGGGTCACGGCGTAAGAGTTGCCGAATACCTCCAATTCGACCCCGGATACTCCAATTCTGACGAGGACCTCGCCGATGGAGTAACCATCCACCTCGTTGCCCCCGGAAATCGACAAACCGGACTCCAGGTGAACCAGTCCCGGCGCCAGCACGGTGGCTCCGCTCCCGATACCCGGACGGTCCGGAGTGATGGACTGGGCCGACAGCGACGTGGTGAATCCGAGTGCAGCGGTGAGGGAGACCGCGAGAGCAAGGCGATTCGATCGTATCGTCACGTGGCGTTCCTATAAGGGGTACGTTGATCCATGGGCATGAGATGAGGTTGCAGGAGGGAACGCCCTCGATCAAGCGCGACGTGGCCGAATCGCAGTTCCGGGCCCACCATACTCGTCGGTGGGCACCGGCCTGGCCTCTGCCACCGCCGCAACGCCCTCGAGACGCAACTCAATCGCAAGACGCCATGGCAGCCAATCGATCGCCCCTCCGAGTTATCGTCCTCGTCGCCACCGCGGCCCTCGCCGGAGCAGCCGGGCCGATGGAGGCGGTCGCTCAGGAGACCTTCGTCCTTGTCGCCGGCCGACGCCTACCCTACCTCTACGCCGTCTCTCTCGACGCCGCTCTCGAGCCCGCGAACGACCAGACACCCAACGCCATCATCGCCCGCAGCAAGGTCGCTCTCGACGGGCTGGACGGACGGCCGCTCGGAGATCCAGCCAACCTCGTCGTGAGCGAAGACAGCCGCACCGTGTACGTGGTGAACCATCACGGCGCGATCGACAACACCGAGTTCCGCCAGCATGGCGGACGCGGCGCGATCGCCGTACTCGACGTGGACGCAGCACTCCAGCGTGACAACGATGGGAGC
>JAHEKK010000501.1 GCA_024638395.1 Gemmatimonadota bacterium
TCCTGGACCGCGTTGGCCGGATCACCCGAGGAGGCCAGGGCCCACATGCGGCGGGCCACGTAGCGTGAGTTGTAGGGGTCGTGTGCGATGAGCAGCTTCCACTGGCGCGCTGCCTCGACGAAGTCCTTCCGTTCCTCCAGACCGTTGGCCAACGACTCCCGGCATTCCCCGGCCAGATCACCGAGTCGCTGTCTTTCGGACTCGGCCCATCTCTCGAAGTCAGGCGCGTTTCGGACGTTGAACCCGTCCAGGAACGGTCCCCCGTAAAGCGCCAGCGCCGCCTCGTACTCACCGCGCCCGGCCAGGGTCTCGAACTCGGCCGCGTCGCACGTCACGCAGCCCGCGCCCAATCGGAGCGCGTCACCCTCAGAGGTCAGCAGGTCCGCCCCGAGGGCCTTCCTGAGCTGGTACACGGCCTCGGAGAGGAGATGCCGGGCGCGCTCGATATCGACGTCGGGCCACAGGTACCCGATGAGCTTCTCGCGGCCCACGGCTCCGTTGGGAGTGGTCGCGAGCAGGACGAGGACGGCCATCCTCCGGGCCTGCGCGGCTTCGCCGACCACCGGACCGGATTCCGTCCGAAATGAAGCGCTGCCAAGTAGTTGGAGCGAGACCATCGGGCACACCCGTCGTGAGGTTGATTCTCGCCTGAAAAGAACCTGACGGGCGTTCACCATCGTGGGACGCGGAGCCTGGGAACGCGATCCGTTGTCGTCGTCGGGGGGTGACGAGCCGGACTCTCAGGCGAGCAGTACAAAAGAATATAGCAGCGCAACCGTGGGGCCGCGAACGCGCTGCAGCTGGTCCGGCCGGCCTGGCGTGCCCTCCGATTGCCGGGGGCGAACACGTCAGGTCTGTCGGGCTGTAGGGCCCAACCGGCAATCACACAGGAGGTGTACGATGCGTTGGCAAATCCCAGTCGGAGTCTTGCTCGTGGCGGGACTGCTCACGGCCTGCGACCAGGCACCGACAGCCGCGGAGGCTGATCAAGCACAAGAACCCGCAGCGTTTAAGGTCGAGAAAACGTCGTTCCGCTTCACTCTCGACAACGCTCCGACCGAGACCTACATCGAGTGTCTGGGGGAGACCCTCCTGTGGTTCGGGACGTACGACCTCCTTTGGACCGAAAAGGTGACGTCGTCAGGAAACTGGGTCGCAAGCTGGAAGCTCGACTACTTCGACACAACCGAGCCCACGTGGCTCATGGGCGATACCTCGGGAACGATCTGGAACGTGACCAAGGCCGAAAACCAGGGAACTGGATGGCTCATTCAGGACAAGGGAACCAAGGATTTCTTGCACTACCAGTCAAACGAATGGTATGAGAACGCCGCGGGCGACCGCCTGCACATCAGGATCAAGGGTCAGATGATGTACGACGATGGGGATCCCAAGGTGGAACGTCACGATGTGAAGGGGTTCTGCCACTAGCACTTCGCCGCTCGCGCCCGGCCGGTCTTTTTGGCCGGGCGGGCGCCCTCGTCTTACCTTCCATGGGTCGCATCACCCACAGGGAGGTTTCCATGACGCTCGAGTTCTTCACGTCCTTTCTCGCCTGGTGCACACTGGTCAACCTCGTCTTCCTGCTCATCTGGTTCTTCTTCCTCACCGCTGGCGGCGGCTGGGTGCGGCGGATGCACGGCAAGTGGTTCAGTCTGACCGACGAGGTTTTTGCCGCCACGCATTACAGGATGATCGCGTACTTCAAGCTCCTGTGGGTCATGTTCAACCTCACTCCGTACCTGGTCCTGCGACTGTTCGTCTGATGGCGAAAGTTCTCGGAATCGGCGGAGTGTTCTTCCGCTCGGAAGACCCGGAGAAGCTTGGCAACTGGTACAAGCGATGGCTCGGCGTACCCGTCGAACACCCGTGGGGGGCGTCCTTCCAACCCGGCGACCTTCCCGACAAGGCCTTCGGAGTGTGGGCCCCGTTCAAGAAGGACACCGACTACTTCTCCCCGGAGAAGTCATTCATGTTCAACCTCGTGGTCGATGACCTCGACGGGGTGCTTGCCCAGGTCAAGGAGGGTGGGGCCGAAGTGGTGGAGGAGATCCAGGAGATGGAGTACGGCCGGTTCGGCTGGTTCTTCGATCCCGAGGGCAACAAGGTCGAGCTGTGGGAGCCCGGAACCGAACTGTGACGATTGGGTCTGAACAGTCGTCATTCGTATGGACGCTGGCTCCCTGACGAAGGGCGGAGAAGTGATAACGAGAGTGGCGCGCTCATTCGCGGTAATGCCGATCGCCGTGGCATCGCTCGCCCTATGGGGCACGGGCTGCTCCTCCGTCTCGTACACCGAGGACTTCGACCGGGACGTTCAGGTTCGGGCCTCGGGGACCTGGACCTGGCAGCCTCTGACGGAAGCCCAGCAGGAATCGCTCGCCGAGATCAGTCCGTTCCTGCAGCGGAGAATCGAGCGAGCCGTCGTCCAGGAGCTCACCGGCCGCGGATTCACGCTCGTGTCAGACGGTCCCGCTGATTACCTGGTGGCGGCGTACGCACTTCTCCCTGATCGTTCCAGCCGACCATCCGGTGGTTCAACCCTGTCCCGATTCGATGTTCGGGCGCGCCCTCCATTGACCGTGTCGGTGGGCTTCGGGGTCGGCTTCGGTCACCCGTACCGATTCGGCTCGCCGTATGGCTTTGGTGGCTGGGGGGCGGGATTCTGGCCCGTGCTGAGCTACTGGAATCCGTACTCGTGGTACCTCGGGGCGTCGTGGGGTTGGGGCCGTCCGTACTTCGGCCACCGGGGCTACGGTTGGAGCCCGTTCTTCGGTTACGGTATGTACTCGCTCGGCGGATACGGTCCACGCGCCGTGATCGGCTCCGGCGACCGCGGTCCCGGTACGCTCGTGATCGACGTACTCGACGCGGCAAGCGGTGACGTGGTCTGGCAGGGCCTGGCCAGGGGAGCCCTCCTGGACATGCCACCCGCCGAGGAGCTGGACGCATATGTGGACGAGATCGTACGCCGAATCCTCGAGGGCTTCCCGCCCGGCTGAAGGCGGCTTGATCATGCGGGGTACGTCGGCGCTGCTGGTCCTTCTCCTGTTCGCGGCCTGCGGAGGCTCGACGGAGCCCGAGCCAGTCGTCTCCCTGGAGCGCGAGAGTACTCACTTCGTGTTCGAGTCCACGAGCGCGGAGGCGACGGCCGCCGAGATGGACCTTGGAATCCAGCTGGCCGAGCAGCACTATGCCGCGATACTGGCGCTCGTCGGAGCCAATCGGATACCGGCCGGCAAGGTCACGGTCATCCTGGAGGGCGATTTCCGCCCGGACCGCTCGGGCGGCTACATCGACGCTGAAGGCGTCGCGCACCTGTCCCGGTATCGAGCTGACCTCGGCGGCTACTTCGGATCACTGGCGCACGAGATCGCTCACGCCCTCCGATATACCTACTGGCACCGGTTCAACGTCGGACCATGGAAAAACTTCGGCTATCTCGAAGAGGGATTCGCG
>JAHEKK010000502.1:0-2787 GCA_024638395.1 Gemmatimonadota bacterium
CTCAGTGGCCGGCTCCTCGTTTCTGGCTGAACAGATACTGGAAGGGCAGGCTGGCGCGACCGAGGCATACCTCGACCTCCTCAGTGCGGGTGGATCCGGATACCCCTACGATCTCCTGGCGAAAGCCGGCGTAGACCTCTCCCGACCCGAGCCCTACCAGGCCCTGATGAGAAGGATGGAGGGAATCATGGACGAGATCGAGGTCCTGCTGGGCAGCCAGTAGCAGCTCAGGCGGCTGGCACGCGGGCCGGGAGCGCATCGCCCGCGTCTAGTATGAGACCGGAGGCCTGAGATCGAGCTCGATTCCTTCCTCGCCGGCAGTCTCGGTCCAGAAGGTCCAGCCGACTCCGGCGAGGTAACCGTTCTTCAGGACCAGCGGCTCGAGCTCTTCGTCGGACACGACTCCGTCATCTTCGACCATGCGCACGTAGTAGAACAGGACCTCCCAGACGTCCACCCCGACCTCGTACGTGCCCGTGCGCATAGGGTTGTAGAGCGCCGGCGCCTTCGCACTGAGCGGAAGCTGCACCTGCGTCACGCCCATCGTGTCCCGTTCGGTGCGAACCGCTCCGCCGCCCTCGGTTCCCAGCGGTCGCGGCAGGTCCTGCGTGCCCATGATCGATACGACCTGATCGCGGCTCATCCCCGGATTGAGACGTTCGACATTGGCCTGGTTCCGGTCACGAAACCCGCCCGCCGACTGCGTCGTCGCCGAAGAACATGCCGCGACCCCCGCAAGTGCCAGCGCAGCGGCAATCGCTCCCGGGCGGCTCCTACCACGGAAGAACCCACGTCTCAGCAGCCTCTCCACCTCGTCGCGCTCCCTTCTAGGGCCAGCGAGGCACCCCTCGTCCCGGAGTCCACGGGACGTCTGCGGCTTCCAGTCGGTCCTGGAGGTTGGGAAGATCCACGTCCACCAGCTGTCGAAGATCCTCTACCATGGATCCAAACAGGTCCGAGGCCAGGTCGAGTTGCTCCCTCTGAGTGCCCGTGGGACTCGAGCTGTTGGACCACTGCCCACCGACTACGGTCTGGACACGGCCCACGATGCCCGGCATTCCCGGTTCACTCCTGTTCGACCTTGTGCGATCACCGTCGAGCAGCTCCCGAAGGTCCGTGAGAGCGAGCTCCATAGAGCGTACTTCGGCGCGAAGGTCAGGATCCACTCCCGGCGTGATCTCCACCGCATGTTTGATGACCTCCAACTTCTCCGCGGCGGCGGAAGCAGCCCTGGAGGCCCCGAGGACCGCCCGCTGCAGCCGACCCGTTTCGCGCTGGAATGCCAGTTTTGCATCCCGATCGGCGGCAGGCAGGCTGGGTGAGCCGAGGACCACCACCTCAAAAGGCTCCGGCCCGGCCAACCGTGTCGTTGCCCCATCCACCCGCTTCTCAAGGGTCACTGTGTACGCGCCGGGGAGGGCCGCTGGCCCCCTCCCGTCGTCCCCGAGTTCCACCGGACCGAATCCAGGAAACCGGAAATCCCAGGAAGCCCGGTGGAGGCCCGAAGACGAGGAGGCCTCTACCCGCCGAACGAATTCTCCATCCGTCGTGCGGATCACTAGCGACACAGCGGGGGATTCCTCACGATCCTCGGCCTTGAGCACATCCCAGGGAGGATATGGAACGTCTTCCCCCTCCTTCGCGAGCTCTCTCTCGGCCCTTCGGCGGGCCTGCTCTCCCGTACGAAGCGACTCGCCGAGAAAGTAAGTAAACACGGCACCGAACGGAGGATTCGGCGCGGTGAAGAAAGCCGCTCCCTGGCTGGCTTTCTCCCCGCCGCCCAGCGGACCCGACCGGACGAACATCCACGAGTCTCGTGTGGGGAAGAGGTGGCCCGCCTTGTCCATCAATCCGTCGTTCACGTCGCGCAATGCCGAGTAGTCGTCCAGCACGAAGAAACCCCGTCCGAACGAAGCCAGCACGAGGTCGTCTTCTCGCCGCTGGACTTCGATGTCCCGGATCGCGATCGTGGGCAATCCGCCTTTCATCCGTATCCAACCGTTCCCTTCGTCCAGGCGGGTGAACAGGCCGAATTCTGTTCCCACGAACAGGAGTCCCGGGCGCTCGTGATCCTCGGCGATCGTATAGGCGGAGCCTCGGACAGGGAGATCCGATGAGATCGATTTCCAGGACCGTCCCCGGTCACGACTCACGACCACGTACGGGGTGAAATCGCCACGCTTGTGGTTGTTGAGGACGGCGTAGACCGTATTCGCGTCATGCCAGGAAGCTTCGAGGTCGTTGACGTACGTCATGTCCGGCACCCCGGCCGGTCCCTCGCTGCGCCGCCAGTTGGCGCCCCCATCCTCACTGATCTGGATCAGGCCGTCATCCGTTCCGACGTACAAGAGGTCCTCGACCAGCGGAGATTCGGATACCGCCACAATCGTCCCGTAGAACGACGTGGAGTTGTTCTTCGCTACCGCGTCCACGCTCCAGACCCGACCCATGACCTCCAGCGCATTGCGATCCAGCCCGCGAGTCAGGTCACCGCTCACGGACCGCCATGAGTCGCCCCTGTCGTCGCTCCGGAAGAGGATCTGCGAGCCGTAGTACAGCCGGGAAGGGGAGTGCGGTGAAATCAGGAGGGCGGAGTCCCAGTTCCACCGGAGTGGGGGCCCCTCCGCACCCGGCTGCGGCCTGATATCGATCTGCTCCCCCGTTCTCCGGTCGAAGCGAACGAGGCCTCCGTACTGCCATTGCGAGTAAACGATGTTGGGATCCTCGGGATCCACGGCCGGGTCGAACCCGTCACCTCCCACCGTGATGAACCAGTCGCTGTTCCGA
>JAHEKK010000502.1:2797-3454 GCA_024638395.1 Gemmatimonadota bacterium
GCTGTTGCGAATCCCGTGCCGGGTGATCGTCCGGGAGGGCCCGCCCTGCGTGTTGTTGTCCTGCGTCCCGCCGTAGACGTTGTAGAAGGGCTCGGCGTTGTCCACCGCGACTTTGTAGAACTGCGTGACCGGCAGGTTCGCCTTGTAGCCCCAGTTCTCGCCCCGGTCCCACGTCTCGTAAAGCCCGCCGTCTCCACCGATCAGAAGGTGGTCCTGATCCCGCGGATCGATCCACAGCGCATGGTCATCCACGTGGCGCCACTCGCCTCCCAACCGGGACCACGTCTTGCCACCGTCTTCCGTCACCCGCGTGCGCGTATCGAGGGCGTAGACGCGGTCGAACTGATGGGGATCAACAACGATCTCCTGGTAGTATTGCGGGCTGCTCGCGATGTAGTCGCTCTGCCGCGACCACCTCTCGCCGCGGTCATCCGACCGAAAGAACCCGCTCTTCCCGTTCGCGGCTTCAACGGTGGCGTACAGAACAGTCGGGTCCTGGGGGGACATGGCCAACCCGATGCGCCCCTTGTCTCCGGCGGGCAGTCCCTTGTTCGCCGGCTTCCAGGTGAGGCCGCCGTCCACCGACTTGTAGATCCCCGACCCCGGTCCGCCGTTGATCAGCGTCCATACGTGCCGCCTCCGCTGATAGGCCGCGGC
>JAHEKK010000027.1:0-5461 GCA_024638395.1 Gemmatimonadota bacterium
GGACGGCACTCAGGCCCTCGGGATGTTCCCCGTCGATGTCCGCGATCTGGGCTGCGACTCCTACTCCGCCAGCCTCCACAAGTGGGTCCTGGGCCCCATGGGCACGGGCATGCTCTACGTACGCCGGGGAGCTCGCGAAACGATCCGGTCCGCCTTCGCCCGTGTGGACCGTGACCCGAACGCGCCTCCGGGAACACCGGGACGCTCTTCCGCCCCTGGCCAGGACTTCGCGGCCCATGGGCCCGGCGGGACGGCCGACTTGCCGGTGCGAGCCGCCCTGGCTGCGGCCCTGGCCCAGCTCGAAGTGTTGGGGGTCGACAACGTGGCCGCACGAACGCGATTTCTGTCCGACCAGCTCAAGGCCGGCCTACGAGATTTGCCCGGGATCACGCTCCTTAGCGGCCCCACCCCGGAAACGTCTTGCCCCGGTTCCACCATCTTCGAGCTGGAACGCGTGGATGCGCTGGAAGCCGTACCTCGGATGGAAGCCCTGGCGAACATCCATCTCGACGAGCATCAGCGCGACGGACATAACGCGATCCGGATTTCCACACATATCTACAACACGACGGATGACGTACACCGGGTATTGGAGGGCCTCCTGCAGTTGGCCTCGTCCGCCGGCTGAGCGTACGAAGAAGGGAGGGGCGCCATCCCTCCCTCGGCGCGGGCGCCGGTCCCCCCGACCCTCCAACCGCTACATGCGCCGGAGAAGGGCCTCGATCAACGGGGCGTGGCCCGTTGCGCCATAGGCGATGGATCCGTCGCCGTCCAGAAGGTAGACCAGCGACGGATGTAGGATGTCTCCCGTGACCTGATCCCGCTCCCGGGCCATGGCCAGGCCGTCGAGTACGCGATTCACCTCGTCCACCGAGCCAGAAAGGATGTAGTCACCGGCCTCGAGCATGAACTGGGCTGCCAGGTGATCCAGTCTCGAGGGGGTATCCCTCCAGGGGTCCAGCGTGATGACGACGACCGGGACGTCCTCTCCCTCCTCGTGGAACGTCTCCTGGACCCGGTTGGCGTTGTGCACCATGAGAGGACAGACCGTCTCGCAGTGACCGAATCCGAACGTGACGATGACCTTCGATCCGGCGAACCGGTCCCAGCGAACGGTGTCCCCGGCCTGGTCCACCAATCCGAGAGGCGGTGGGGTCCGGTCCAGCCTCGGGTAGGTCTCGGGCACCACCTCCGAGGCGACCGCCAGCCAGGGCCCGTCCCGGGGGGCATCCCAGACCCTGGCTCCGGCCAGGAAGGATCCGACGACCAGGACGGTAGCCGCCGCCAACAGTCCCAGCCGCCCGTGTGCGGACCGCGACGCCCGCCGGAGGGTGTCGCTAACACCATCGCCCGCGATGGCCATCAAGAAGGCCAGCATGCCGATGGGCTGACCAATGAGGAGCATCCATCCGCTGGGGCCGGGAAGGCCGCTGGGGCCCGTATTGAAACACACCTGCCTCGTTCGGGCGAGCCAGGCGGGAGGAACGCCCGCGGACGGCCACAGGGCCAGGGCCCACCAGCTCACCGTGACGATCAGGATGCCCCACAGGGACAGCGGCACAAGGATGCCGCTGTCTCTTTCAGGACGGCCCGCCGCGCTCTCCTTCATCCCCAAACGCGACCCCCCGACATCAACCCACTCTCCAGAGGAAAGAGAGGAGCTTCCAGTTGACGAAATAGTAGGTGATGAAGGCAGCCAGGAAGATCAGGACCAGAATCATCGTCCCGGGTACGGGTCCTAGCCAGCCCCGGTCCTCGAGGCGCTCGGCGTCGGCCGGCTCGAGGGCCCGCGGCGGATGGGTGATCCCTGGGGGAAGGCCCCGCCCGACCGCTCCCAGCCCCGAGTCGTCCGGCGCCATGCGCTTGCCGAAGAACACGGACCAGACCGTGACCAGGATGTACATGGCCCCTCCCACGATGGCGATCAGGCCACCGACGCCCATCACACCCACCACCAGGTCCACCGCCGGCGAGAACTCGGGCCGGAAGGGCGCGCCCGTGAAGGTCGTGTCCCAATGCCGCCTCGGGACGCCGAAGGAACCGGCAAAGGTCATGGACATCGAGAAGATCAGCATGCCGATTGCGAAGACGTAGGGCTGGATCTTCGCGATGGGATAGAAGGCGATCTCCCGTCGAAAGATGAGAGGGATGACGTAGTAGGTGATCCCCATGAAGGCCATGGCCGTGCCCGAAACCACGGTGGCATGGAAGTGGCCTGGGATGCGAAGGGTATTGTGGGCGATGATGTTGATCTGCTCGGTGCCGAAGGTCACGCCCGTGATGCCGCCGACGAATCCGAACACGACCAGCGAGAAGACCAGGGAGCTGAATCCCGGATCCCCCCAGGGCGCCCGCGTGAGCCAACCGAACAGCCCCTGGGTGGCGCCCCGGAGCCGGAGCCCCAGCTCGATTCCCGCCGGGACCGTGAACCCGTGGAGCATGGAAGCCATGACGGCCATGTACATGAAGTAGCTGGTGTTCCACACCTTCCACGACGGGCCCATCCCCGGGTCCACGAGGAGGTGGTGGGCGGACGCCATGGAGATGAAGAGGATGTAGAGGACGAAGGCGCTCCGGGACACCTTCTCGTTCAGGACCACGCCGCCCACCGTGAGAGCGGCCAGCAGGTACCAGATCGACACCATGGCCGCCACGTTGATCTGCTGTGACGAGTGGCCCAACCCCCACCACACCATCCGGTAGACCTGAGGATCGAGCCCCATCATGTCGAGGGACCACAGGAAGGTGGGGATGTAGATGATGGCGCCGTGGAGGAGGGTCACGGCCGCGATGATGGCGGCCGTCAACGCACCATAGGTGACCAGGGGGACCGATCCGTCGTAGGTCATCTCACGTTTCGCCACGACCAGGATCGCGAAGAAGTGCCCCACCACCGTCAGGGCACCGACCGCAAAGAAGATCACCCCCAGGTAGAAGAGCGGATGAGCCCTCAGGGGTACGTAGGACGTGAAGAGGACGTCGGCCCTCCCCGTCCACATGGTCCATTCGACCATGAGGGTCCCCACCACCATGAGGGCGAACGCCACCCATCCCGTCTTCGGAGCAGGCACCCTGGCATTCAGGAGCACCGCCGAGGCGAAGTACAGCACCGCCATCTCGAAGAAGATGATGAAGAAGATGAGCATGTTCATCCCATGCACCGTCAGCATGCGATAGAACATCGTGGCCTCGAGGAGGTGGACTGCCTGCCACCGGGTGAGGAGCACGAGGATGGCGGCCACTCCCCCGACAAGGAGCGCCACGGTGGCGGCAACCGCGTTGGCCTTGATGAGGGCGTCGGCCTGACCATGGACCTTGAGTCCGGTGGACGGACAAGTACGGAACGCGCTCATTGGTCACCTCCCGCGTCTTCTCCACCCGCACCCTCGGTACCGGCACCGGACGCTCCGTCCACGACAATGATTTTGCCCACCATCAAATGGTGTCCGACCCCACAGAATTCGTTACAGATGATATGGAACTCACCGGTCTCTGAAGGCGTCACCCGGAGTCCGTAGTCGTATCCCGGCACGACCTGGAAATTGATGTTCAAGGGATAGAGGCTGAATCCGTGATTCACGTCGATGGACGAGAGATGGAGCACGTATTCGGACCCGGCCTGGAGCTGGAGCACCGGCAACCATGCCCACATGGAGCTCTGGAGGTACACGTCGCTCCCCGGCGGGGGGGCCACCACGGGGAAGCCGTTGTCGGTTCCCACCTGGTATTGCTGGATGAACTCGGCAACCCGGGCCTGGTAGGCCGCCGGCTCCACCGTATGGCGAATCCCCGAGGGGTTCTGCCCACCCCTGAAGTGCCACAAGGGCATCATCGCGAAGAGGACCATCGACCAACCGAAGGCGATCCAGACCCAGACGCGTTCCGTCTTGTGGACCTTCTTCCACCAGATCCGTTCCGGGGCCTCGATGCCCGACCGGTACTTCACCTCCGCCGTCACGGGAGGGGCGCCGGTTCGAGTGACATGATCTCGAGCATTCCCCAACCCGTGAAGAAGCCGAACATGACCACCATGCAGAGGAAAAGAAGCAGGAAGTGGTTGTCGAAGAGCCTCTGTCCCAGCGGGATCGGATCTCGAGGCGGATCAGGAGGCCGGGCGGAACTCGACGCGGTCGGACCGGTGTCGTCGGGGGTCCTGGCGGGGGAGCCTTCTTCGCTCATCGGCAGCGCCTCCTGAGGTGGTGGCGGGTGACTTCAGCCTCCGCTTTCGGGCCGGGCCAGCTCCGCCAACGTGGTTTCGGTAAAGAATCGAGAGATCTCGTCGCGAACGGCACACCAGCGGCCGTGGGCGGTGCAGGGGTCGGCGTCGGAACAGTCGGGACGACCCAGCAGACACTGGACGTCAAAAGCATGGGTGGGTTCCAGGCATTGGATCACTTCTATGAGTGTCACCGTGCCGGGATCGCGGGGAAGCCAGAAGCCGCCACCGCGTCCGCGCGTCGAATTCAACAGGCCCGCCTGCGCCATGCGGTGGAGGATTTTCGACAGGTAGTTCCTAGGGACGTCCAAGGCCTGCGCGAGATCTTCCACCCGTGCGGGAGAGGGATCTCCTTGCTCCGCGATATGGACAGCGGCCTTGAGTCCATACCTAGCGGTGCGGGACAGCATACCCTCTCCCTACCCCCCAACATGGCATCATATGTTGCTTTGCTCATGATCTTATGATCTTTGCTCGGCTTCGCAAGACTCCCTACGGTTGCCACGATCGAGTATCCCCTCTTCCGAGGATCCATGGCCCCGCCGACGCCGCTGGCAGTTACGAGAACCCTGGTCCGGCGAACCCTTGACCGCCTGGATGCGGGTGCGAACCGGCTCTACGGGTGGCGCTTCAATCCGCTGTATCAGTCGGGCACACTGGTGGTCGTGGCCTTGGTGGTCATGCTCGTCACTGGGCTGTACCTCCTTCTGTTCTACAGGATCGGGGCCCCATTTGAATCCGTAGGCCGGATCACAGACCAGGTCTGGAGCGGGCGGTGGATCCGGTCGGCCCACCGGTACGCAGCGGACCTGGCCGTGGCGGCGGCGGCCGTGCACGCCCTCCGCATGTTCGCACAGGGGCGAAGCTGGGGGCCCCGGACCCTGGCCTGGGTCTCCGGTCTCTTTCTGGTGTTCCTCCTCTACGTGTGTGGTTGGACGGGATACGTCATGATCTGGGACACCCAGGCCCTGCTGCTGGCGGCGGAGGGAGCCCGCCTACTGGACGCTCTCCCCATCTTCTCGGCCCCCATAGCACGGGCCTTCAGCGGCGAGGCGCCCCCGCCCTCCGCCTTCTTCTTCCTCAACCTGTTTCTTCACATCGCGGCTCTGCTCTCGGGCGAGGTGGACTTCATCCAAGACGTGCCAGTGCAGGACCTGGGCCGGGTCGGCGAGACCGAGGGGCTGGTCGTCATCACGGCGCCGCAGAACCGGGTGATCTTTTTCGGCATGAACATGGGTGCGGATG
>JAHEKK010000027.1:5471-13916 GCA_024638395.1 Gemmatimonadota bacterium
CTTCCTCAACCTGTTTCTTCACATCGCGGTCCCCATCGGAATGATCGGAGCTCTCTGGCTCCACGTGTCCCGGGTGGCCCGCCCCATCCTCCTTCCGCCAAGGGGGCTCCTGTGGTCCACGGTTGGGGTCCTCGTTGCCGTTTCCGTCCTGTGGCCCATCACCATGGACCCGCCGGCAGACCTCCTGGCCTTGCCTGGTGAGACCACCCTCGACGTGTTCTATGGCTTCTGGCTGCCTCTGGCGCGGCAGGTGCCGGCGGGGTGGGTCTGGGCCTTGGCGCTAGCGGGCGGGGCGGCGCTGATTCTGGTTCCCTTCCTGACCCGACCCCCTGCGGACCGGCGGCCGCCTGCTTCGGTGGTCGACGCGCGACAATGCACGGGGTGTGAGCAGTGCTACGTGGATTGCCCCTACGATGCCATCCGGATGGTGCCTCGGGACGACGGCCGGGGTTATCTGTTGGCGAGCGTCGATCCTGCCCTCTGCGTGAGCTGCGGCATCTGCGCCGGCTCCTGCGCCCCCATGGGCGTCGGGCCTCCCGATCGGAACGGCCGCGATCAACTCGAAGCCGTGCGCGCCTTCATCGATCGTGACATGAAGACGGTCGACGGTGCCATGCCTCAGGTGGTGGTCGTGGCCTGTGCCCAGTCGGCCTTCGGCCGCGGAGCACCGGGCGGAGGGCGAGGGCCTGGCGGCCTGGACCCGGCCGTGCCCCGCTTCGACGTGTCCTGCGCCGGGAATCTCCATTCCTCCGTGGTGGAGTTCCTGACGAGGGCGGGAGCGGCGGGAGTGCTCGTCAGCGCCTGTCCCCCCCGAGACTGCTGGAACCGCGAAGGGCCGATATGGCTTCGAGAACGACTCTTCAATGACCGGGAGGCGGAGTTGAAGGAGCGGGTCGACAAGCGGCGGGTCCGAACCGTCCACGCAGGCGCGGCCGAGCCCCGCGCGGCGAATGCGGCGCTTACCGCCTTCCGTGCGGATCTGGACGCTCTGGATGCACCCGCCCCCGAGACGGCCATCGAGATGGACCTGGAGTGTGAGCTCACGGGGCCGGAGGCTCTCAGGTGAGTGCCGAGGCCTACCCCGCCGTGGCGAGACCCATCGGTGCATGGTTCCTGGGTGTCCTCATCGTGCTGGCCATAGTTGCCCTCTCTCGAGTGTCCTGGGCCCCCGACGAAGCCGTCACCGGCGTCGCACAGCTGCGACTCTCGTGGCGCTTCCAGGCACCGACGGTCCAACAGTGCCGTCCTCCTCGCCCGGAGGAAGTGACCGGCATTCCCACTCACATGCGACCCACCCAGATTTGCGAGGGAGGGCCGGTCCCCTTCCAGCTCACGGTGTCCCTGGACGACGTCGAGCTGGTCTCCGGCCCCGTGGCGTTTACCGGCGAGCGGGC
Source organism: Gemmatimonadota bacterium (assembly GCA_024638395.1). Classification (GTDB taxonomy): domain Bacteria; phylum Gemmatimonadota; class Gemmatimonadetes; order Longimicrobiales; family Gaopeijiaceae; genus JAHEKK01. The sequence goes on from JAHEKK010000027.1 coordinate 6,866, forward strand.
CCTCTCGGTCTACGAGACTTTCCCCGTGGAGCCGGGAGAGCACCGGCTTTCGGTGGCATTCATCCCGGTCCCCTTCGAGATGGACGAGGGCGGAGAGGATCCTCCGGCGTGGCGGTTGGACCGGACGGTGTCCTTCGAGGAGGGTCGGATCCGCCTCGTCACCCTGGGCGCCGACGGGCTGTCTGTCGTGGGGGGCGGCTGAAGGAGGGGCAACGCAGCCGGGGTCTACCGGGGGACGAGGCTGGCCAAGATCCAACTCCCGCCCTGCTGGCGGAAGACACCGATGAGTTCCTGAGGCAGGTTTTGCTGGTTGTTTCGGATGTCGCGGAACATGACCTGGATGTCGATGTTCACCGTGGCCGTGGACCCCTCCAGGGTGGGCAGACCCATGGTTCCCACCGTCACGCTCACGGAGCGGGCGATCTCTTCCGAGAACACGGGAGCGATCCTCTCGAACCAATCGGCCGCGCCCGGAAACGCATTCGTCGCGCCGGCCCTGTCCTGGCTTTCGACAGCCATGCCGAGGGTCTCCAACACCTCCCGAACCGCACCGGCCACCTCCTCGGGCGTGGGGCCGGTCTCCTCGGGCGTGGGGCCGGTCTCCTCGGGCGGCTCGGGAAGGCGCTGGAGGGTCGGGGCGTACACGGTCTCCTGTCCTGCTACGACGGTGATCGACGACGAGGTGGGCTCGAAGCCCGGGGCCCGTGTTTCCAAACTGTAGATGCCCGGCGAAAGCGTTGTTGAGCCGGTCAGCGTACGTGCGCTCACACCGTTTCCGCTCAACGTCACGACCGCGTTCGGCGGCAGGTTCTGCCCCACCCGGAGCGTGCCTTCCCGGGGCGCCTCCCGGACCAGATCGGTGGCGACGGAGTGTCGCCCCCCTGCCGTGACGGTGACTTCGTGGGTAAGGGCTTCATATCCCGGCGCGCTGATCTCGAATCTGTAGGTGCCCGGCGGGAGGGAAACCTGGCCGTCGTCTACGGCGCGCCGTTCCAGGCCCGAGCCGCTCAGGACCACGACGCCGCCGGAAGGAAGAACCCCAACGACGTCGACGATGCCCTCGGGAACCGATGCGCCCCCTGCTTCCACAGGCGCCGGCCGGGGGCCTTCGGCGCCCGTGGCCTGGCCTTCCGTGGGCTGCGCCCCGGCAGGGGTCACGAGGTCCAAAGACGGGTCGGCGCGCTGCTCATCTTGAGCTATCGCCTCGTCGAGAGCGCCGGCTGCCCCGGCCAACAGGGCCGCCGTGTCCACGGCCTCAGCCGCCGAGTCGACGACCCCCACTCCCGACTCATCCGCGCCCCCTCGAGGGCCCGGGGCCAAATCGCTGCGGGGCTGCAGCATCGTCACGAAGACGACGGCCGTAGCCACTACGCCGACGACCGCAAGGGGCACACCCCAACGGCGCCTGCCGGCGACCGAGGTCGCCTCGGCCTGCTCCTTTCGATGGCCCGCACTCTCTTCCACCTTCGCCGACCGCCCAGAGACCCTCGACTGGCCGGCCCGCGCCAGGTCCCTCGTCGCCCGCCCCGATGGGGCACCGGGGGCGGCAAAGACCTGGGTTGCCGCCCTGGACGGGTCCTCCACCGCCAAACGGGCCGACGCTTCGACGCCCTCGCAAACCGCGGTGATCGTGGCTGCCCCCCGCCCCACGGCTTCAACGAAACCCTCCTCGTCCACCGTCGCCACGGCGTGATTGCTGGAGCGCCAGACCAGCGACCTGTCCGTCAGCTTCTTTCCGTCGGCGGACAGGGGCGACGCGGAGAGCCCGACGCGATCTCCCAGCTGTAGCTCCGTTTGGGGAACCACCATCTCGATGCGCCGGACCGGAACGGGGAGAACCTGGATGACCAGGGATTTCGCGGCACGTCCACAGGTCGCAGTGATGGTGGCCACTCCGGCCTTGAGGCCCTCCACGATCCCACTGCCTCCCACACGGGCTACATCCGGGCTCCCGGAGCTCCAGATCATGGTCCGGTCGTCCAGGCGATCGCCTGTGGCGCTCCGGGCGGTGACCATCAGGGACATGGTCTCGCCGACCTCCAGGATGGACTGGGGCGCACGGAGTTCGAGCTGGGCTACCGGGACCTGTTCCACCTGGATGACGAAGGAATCGGCCGCGCCGCCACAGGCGGCCGTGATCGTGGTTCGTCCCGGCGATACGGCCACGATGGATCCGTGCTCGTCCACCGCGGCGACATCGGGGTTCGTGGAGGTCCATTGGATGACGCGCTCCCCCAGATGCCTTCCGTCGGCCGCAAGGGGCCTCGCCGACATCACCCACCCCTCTCCCTGGACGAGGACCGAAGGGGTCTTGCTCAATTCCACGCGGTCCACGGGGACGGCCCGAACTTCCACCGGAAGAGCCTTCGAAAAATCCCCCGACGCCACCTCGATCGTCGCATGGCCGGGCTGAACGGCCATTACCCGGCCCTCGTCGACCCGGAGCACCTCGGGATCGGCCGAGCGCCAACGCACGGGCCGGTCCGCCAGGATGGAGCCGTCGGCCGCCCGCACCGTTGCACGGAGGTCGAATGCATCGCCGGAGATCACCCATGCTCGTGCGCCCTCCACTACGATGTCCGATACAGGACGGGGAGTGATCACGAGCTCCACCGGAACCGCCTGGTCTTCGCAGCGAGCCCATAGGGTGACGGAACCGGGAGACCTGGCTTCGACGGTTCCCCCCGGCGAGACGACGACGAGGGAGGCATCGTCGCTGCTCCACTCTACCGTCCGGTCCCCGAGGGGCTCCCCCGACGGAGATCTCGGCGTCGCCCGGAAGGCGACCACGTCGCCAGGATGCAGAGGTCCGGGTGCCTGCGTCACCTCGATGGAGCCGAGGGGCACGGGGACGATATGGATCTGAAGGCTGTCCTGGGCCCTCTCGCACCGGGCCGTGACGGTGACGTGGCCTACGCCCACCGCCTTGAGTCGACCCTCCTCGATCAAGGCGATGGAGGGATCCGATGAGAGCCAATAGGTCTGGCGCGTCGGCAATGGCCGCCCCGTCCCGTCATAGGGGACCGCCGACAACTGAAGCTCCTGCCCCGTATGCAGTGAGGAGCTCTGCGCCTCCAGCTTCACCTCCGCCACCGAGGCGGAGATCTCGGCCATGCGCGATCGGAGCGCGTTGTTCCGGGATAGATGGGTGGGCCCCATCTCTTCGATGGCGTCTCCAACAGTGGGAAACCGGTCCGCCGGGTCCTTCTTCAACATCCGATCCACCACGTCGACCAGGTCCCGTGGACAGTCGGGCCGAAGAGCGGCGATGGGCGGCGGGGATTCCGTCACCTGACGCTGGAGCACGACGGCGGTCGGTCCCGCGAAGGGCGGCTTCCCAGTGATCATGTAATAGGCCACGGCCCCCAATGAGTACTGATCGGAGGCTCCGGTCACCTCGCCAGACGAACACTGCTCGGGGCTCATGTAGGCCGGGGTGCCGACGAGAACGCCCGTCTGCGTCAGGCTGGGCTGGTCCACCACCTTCGCGATCCCGAAGTCGGTGACCAGGGCGTCGCCCTGGGCATTGAGGAGGATGTTGGCGGGCTTGATATCCCGGTGCGTGACGCCGGCGTGGTGGGCGTAGTCCAGGGCATTCCCGATCTCGGTGAGCCAATGGCGGATGACGGGAAACTCGAGGGGCTCCCGGAGGTCGGGGATCACTTCGCCGACGCTCCGCCCCGCCACATACCGCATGGAATAGAAGAACAGCCCGTTCTCCTCGCCGACATCGTAGATGGTCACGATGTTCGAGTGGTTCAGCTTGGCCGTGGTCCGGGCCTCCTGACGAAACCGACGGACGAGCTTGGGATCCATCATGAGTGCCGGCGACATGACCTTGATGGCTACCGAGCGGGCCAGGTTCACCTCATGAGCGAGGAAGACACCGGCCATGCCACCGCACCCGAGAAAGCGCTCCACCTCGTATTTGGGCGCGACGGCATCCGCGAGGCGCTTCATGATCTCGTCCCAGACGGGCGCAGCGCCGTGGGCGGCACCGGAGTCGCCAGGCGCACTCCCTACGGTGCAATCAGGGCAAGCTCCACCCGCCGGAAGATCCCGGCCGCATTCCTCGCATTGCCCAACGTTACTCATGGGTTCTCGCCCGACCGCACCCTTCTCATGGAATCGGGCCGAGCGCTCGAATCCGGTGGAGTCCGAGCCGCCGCAGCCAGAGCCCTACGTGGTTTGCCCCCCAAAGCCTGGTGGACGATTATGTGAGCCCGCACATCCCTCTGTCCAGGATTCTGGAGGTCACCGACCATGAGTCGCTTCCTGGTCGTACCCGCATTCGTCGTTCTTCTGGGCGCCGGAGCGCCCTCCCTTCACGGGCAGCAATCCCTCGCCAGTCAACTCGAAGACCTGCTCCTATTCGGCGACTGCGGCGGACGCCTCTGTCTTTTGCTGGACCCCCTCAACAACCATTCGGATCACTACACCGGCGACGCGTCCGCCGCCGGCGACCTGGTCATCGGATTCCTGAAGGGTGCCATTGGCCTGAGCCTGGGCAATCTGCCGTTCGCCAGCGCCAACAGCGGGACGCTCCTGACCGTCGAGGGAGGCAATCTCGTTCAGACGGAGGTGTCCGCCGGCCCCTTCTATGCCGAGCGCGCGCTGACGCTGGGTAAGGGCCGGCTGTTCCTGGGCGCCAACGTCAGCGGCGTGGCCTTGAGCGAGGTCCGAGGCATCGCCACCGATGATCTGAGGTTCACCTTCACCCACGTGGACGACAATCAGGTCCTGGGGGACCGGGACGTGGAGAACGACCTCATCAACGTCAACATGACCCTCGATCTGAGCCTCATCGCCGCCTCCTTCATGTTGGCCTACGGCGTGACCGACCGGATCGACCTTTCTCTCCAACTCCCCGTCGTCCGTGCATCCCTAGATGCGTCCAGCCAGGGGTTCATTGATGAGAACACGCCCGGCTCCGGGAATCACCGCTTCTTCGACACAGGCGGGTCGGTGTCGGGGGTCTCCAGGATCACGGGCACCAAGACCGGCGTGGGAGATATCGGTGTCCGCCTCAAGGCGAATGCATACAGCGGCAGGAACTTCGAGCTGGGGCTCCTGGCCGACGCTAGACTGCCCACCGGAAGCGAAGACGATTTCCTCGGCGCCGGGGGTTCCTCGTTTCGGGCTCTGGGCCTGGCCTCCGGCCGGATGGGCACGTTCGCTCCCCACCTGAACCTGGGGATCGCCCGCATCTCCGGCACCGCACCCCGGACCTCGTTCCTCAGTGCCATCGGGTTCGACATGCTCCTGGGGTCTTCAACGACCCTGGCCGGCGACATCCTGGCCAATCTCGAGATGAGCGAATCCGAGTTGACGATTCCGGGGCCGGCAACCTTCAACGCAGGGCGTTCGACCACGATCCCCCGCATCAACGTCCCGGATCAGAAGGACCACCTGGTCGACGCCTCCATCGGGCTGAAGATCCTCGCGGCCGAGGGCGTCCGGATCGCACTCAACAGCCTCGTGCCCCTGAGCAGTGGGGGCATGTACGGAAACATGCTCTGGACGTTGGGCGTCGAAGTGCTCCGATGAAGTCCGCCACCCCGTCCGCCCTTCAGGCGGGCCGCGCGCTCCTGGGCCTTCTGCCGCTCTGGCTTGCAGCCCTCGCTTTGGGCGGCTGCGGGTCCGGCGAGGTGGAGACTTCCGATGCCGCGCCTCCGCCCGATGCTGCGCGCAACGCCGGTTCTCAAGAGGTGGCGGCATGGGAGTCGCGGGCCGATGCCGTCACCATCATCCGGGATGATTGGGGGATCGCCCACGTGTATGGCGCGACGGATGCGGACGCCGTGTTCGGGATGGTCTATGCCCAGGCCGAAGACGATTTCAACCGCATCGAAGTGAACTTCCTCAACGCCCAGGGCCGTTTGGCGGAAGCCGAGGGCGAGGGCGAAGTCTGGCGGGATCTTCGCATGAAGCTGTTCATCGATCCCCAGCGGATGAGGACGCTCTACGGGGAGAGCCCGGACTGGCTTCGGGAGCTGATGGACGCCTGGGCAGACGGTCTCAACTACTTCCTCTATACGCACCCGGCCGTCCAACCCAGAGTCCTCCATCGCTTCGAGCCCTGGATGGCCCTGACGTTCAGCGAAGGAAGCATCGGTGGCGACATGGAGCGCCCGTCGCTGAGCGCCCTGGAGGCGTTTTACGGACCGCAGGTGGGGGCGAATCCCACCGCTGGGCTCGAGCCGGCGTCACCGGGGAGCGTTCGCGTGGCGGCGCGCCGCGCCGATTTCATCCCCGAGCCTGCTGGTTCCAACGGCTTTGCCATCGCCCCGTCCAACACCATCGACGGCAGCGCACTTCTCCTCATCAACCCCCACACCTCGTTCTACTTTCGGGCTGAGACCCACATGGTGTCCGACCAGGGCCTCAATGCCTACGGCGCCGTCACCTGGGGTCAGTTCTTCATCTATCAGGGATTCAACGAGACGTCGGGTTGGATGCACACCTCCACCGGAGCCGACGCCATCGACGAGTACGCGTACGAAGTCATCGAGCGCGAGGACGGCGTCTACTACTTCTACGGTGACGAAGAGCGGCTCATGGACGAGCGGGAGATCCGCGTGCCCTACGTGACCGATACCGGCATGGAGGAGGCGGTCTTCATCGCCTACTACAGCCACGAGGGGCCCATCGTCCGGAGCGAGGCGGGCGACTGGATCGCGGTCAGGCTCATGAACGACCCGGTGGACGCCCTCACCCAGTCCTACGCCCGCACCAAGGCGCGGAACCTGGAGGAGTTTCTCGAGGTCATGGAACTCCACACCAACTCATCCAACAACACGGTCTTCGCCGACGCCGAGGGCAACATCGCGTACCTCCACGCCAACTTCGTGCCCGTGCGGGACACACGATTCGACTGGAGCGCTCCGGTGGACGGTTCCGATCCAGCGACAGCCTGGCAAGGCGTCCACGGCGTCCGGGAAAGCCCACTCGTCATCAACCCGCCCAACGGGTGGATCCAGAATACGAACAACTGGCCCTACACCGCTGCGGGGGTGGGCAACCCGGCCAGCCCGGACATCGACGACTTTCC
>JAHEKK010000503.1 GCA_024638395.1 Gemmatimonadota bacterium
CCCGTCCTCTTTGAAGTAGGGCCGCAGCCGCCCGAGAGCCTCCACGGTCGTATCGGGACGCATGTGCTCGTCGAAGGCGAACTCGCTCTCCCGACCCTTCCGGTCCTTGATGGTCACCGGGACGATCTCGGCTTCGAACCGGCCCTCGTCCCACGCTGCCTTGGCGCGTTGCTGACTGGCAACGGCCACCTGGTCGGCCTCTTCCCGGGTCACCTTGTACTGATCGGCCAGTTCTTCGGCCGTCTGGGCCATGGTAAGGTTGCAGTTGGAGTCGAGAAGGGCCTCCCAGAGGGCATCCTCGAACTGACGTCCGGCAGGCCCGAGCCTGAGCTGGCCCCAACGAGCGCCCCGGACGACGTGGGGCGCCTGACTCATGGACTCGGTTCCGCCACAAAGGGTCACGTCCCCACCCCCCAGGAGGATCTCCTGGGCACCCGACACGATGGCCTGGAATCCCGACCCGCAAAGACGGTTGACGGTGAGGGCGGGCGCCTCCTGAGGGACCCCGGCCCGGAGCCCTACATGCCGGGCCAGGTAGATGGCGTCCGCCGAGGTCTGTAGCGCGTTTCCGAAGAAGACGTGATCGATCTGGTCGCCCCGGACCCCGGCCGAATCCAGGGCGGCCTCGGACGCGATCACACCGAGGTCCGTGGCGGAAAATCCGGTCAACGAGCCACCAAAGGTGCCGAAAGGTGTGCGTCGGCCGGATAGAAAAACGATGTCCTTATCAAAGCCCTGCGTTGCCATCAGGTCCCCCGAAGACGCGGGAGGCGTAGGCCACAGCCGATGCCCGCGGTCGTTGAATTGTCATGTCTCGGACCAGTGGCGCGATCCCCTCCGCCACCAGAAAAGAACCCAAAGCTACCCCACCTCTACACGCCGATACAACCCGGGCCCGGCGGCGCCGTGGAGCTCGGAGGGGGTCCCCTCAAGCCCCCTGGCCACCCTCGCCCACCCGCTGGGCGATCCAACCGCCCACCTCCTCGGTGGAGTGGCTGCCACCCAGGTCCGGCGTCAAGACACCCGAGGCCAAGGCGTCCCCCAGAGCCCCCTCGACGGTGCGTGCCGCTTCCGCCTCTCCCAGAGTCTCGAAGAGAAGGGAGACGCAGCGAATCGCAGCCAAGGGGTTCGCCGCACCCGTGCCGGCGATATCCGGGGCAGAGCCATGGACCGGCTCGAACAGCGCCCACCGCCCCGGATGGAGGTTGGCCGAAGGCGCCAGGCCAAGGCCTCCGGTCACCTGGGCCCCGAGGTCGCTGAGGATGTCCCCGAACAGATTCGACGTCACCAGGACATCGTATTCCTCCGGTCTTCGTACGAGGTCCATGGCCATCGCATCCACGTACATGGCGTCCTTCCTCTGGTCCGGGAAGCCCGCTCCGACGTCCCGGAAGACGCGCCGCCACAGTGCACCCGCATGGGGCAGCGCGTTGGCTTTGTCGACAAGGGTCACGCGCTCGCGGCCCTGTGCCACCGCGTACTCGAACGCTGCGCGGATGATGCGCTCCACACCCTTGTAGGTATTCACGCTCTCCTGGATGGCGATCTCATCGGGGGTCCCCGCCTTGAAGCGTCCCCCCAGGTTGGTGTAGAGGCCCTCCGTATTCTCGCGGAACACCGTGATATCGATGTCGGCCGCCGGATTCTTCAAAGGGGACAGGTGGGGTAGATACAGGGTGCACGGACGGAAGTTGATGTAGAGGTCGGCTTCGAACCGTAGAGCCAGAAGAATCTCTCGAGCGTGGATCTGGTCCGGCACCCGGACGTCGCCCAGTGCCCCGAGAAGCATCCCATCGTACTCACCGATGAGGCGGGCCTTCTCGTCTTCGGTGATCGTCACGCCTTCCCGCAGGTAGCGCTCAGCTCCCAGGTCCCACGTCTCGAGGGACAGCTGGATCCCGTGGCGACGGATGGCGGCCTCCGCCACACCGACCGCTTCCCGGATGACCTCCGGTCCGATCCCATCACCTCCAACCACGGCCACACGCTTTTCCATCCAGCCTCCATCCATGTCTTTGTACTGGGCCGGGAGGGCCCCAAATCAGCGGCTTCCAGGCTCCACCACGACTGCACCACCGGCCGATGACCCAAACCCGCCGATCCGGAAGGGGTACGTGCCGGGGGGTGCTTCCGCAAAGGAAACGATGTACCGGCTACCCCGCTCGATCAGCGGAGGGCTCTGGCCTCGTGAGGCCCGGGTAATGAACTCGGACTGGCCCAAGCCGAGAGAGTCCTGGGCAAACGTCACCGTGTGGACGCGGAAGTCGGCCACCTGGAAAACGACGACGGCGCCAGGAGGAATCCTCACGGTGTCCGGCACCGGCTGCTCCCGGCCGCCCCAGCCGGCAAGGGATACCACGTAGACAGGCCCCGGATCATGGATACCGAGGGCGGACAGGGACTCGAAAAGGTCGTCGTCACCCGAAGAGCAGGCGATGAGAGTCACGGCGGCTACCAGCAGGGCCCTCAAGGCTTCTCCCGGCGTCCCCCCGCTCCCCGACGGTCAAGGCGCTCGCGAAGCTCCTCGACTTCGAGAACTCGCTCCGCTAGAAGGATCTTGAGACGGCGGTTTTCCTCTTCGAGCGACCGCGCCGCGTCCTCCGCCCGTGACCCTCCACGGGACTCCTCACCGGTGGAGCCGGTGCCAGACCAGAACTGCCCCGGGGACTCGACCTGGTCAGGCCGTTCGCCCGTCTCGACCTGTTCACGCGGAGGGGGTGACGCTTCCCTGGCGGACGCTGTCGAAGTTGCGGGGTGCCGATCCGTCTCAGGATCCGAATCGTCGAGCGTCCAACCATTGCGGCCGGGCGGATGCCCTGGACCGAACCCCTTCGCGCCGGTAGGGGCGACAGACGAATCCTCGGGGCCCCCGCCGACGACGGGCGTGGCCTCCTTCTCGTCGGTTCTGAACAGCTCCGCCACCCCACGCCTGGGCTCGCGGGGTCCCGTCCCACCGAGGAGCTCCGCGTTCAGTCGGACGGTCGCCTCCGGAAATTCCTTGAAGAGGCCCGTGTCCGGAGACTTCCCCGCCAGCTCTTTCCGGAGGGCATCCAGCGCTTCGTGGGTCTCCAAAATGAGATAGCCACCCTCGCCTGCGAGAAGACGCATGAGCCCGTCTTCGTAGTCGCCGTTCATGGCCACGCCAATGAGGTCCCGGTGGGTGCGGTACGGGATGAGGTCTTCATGGATCTCCCGTACGGTGAAGGGATCCCGGAGATAGGCTGGATTCGCCCTCTCGATGGAGGCGACCAGGGCAACGTGGAAGCGGTCCAGCAGCAGGGTGCGCTCGTCCACCCGCGCTAGCCCTCTTGTCGCAGCAGGCCGGCGGTCACGGCACCGTCCAGGAACGAGCGGGGGTCCAGGCTCGGGATCTCGAGACCGAACTGCTCCATCCACCGCTCACTGAGTCGCTTCATGTACCGGCTCAACGTCTCCTGGGAGAACCCCG
>JAHEKK010000028.1 GCA_024638395.1 Gemmatimonadota bacterium
GACTACTACCGCACCGAGATCGACTGGATCGATTGGGTGAGGGACGGCGCGGATGCCGACGTTCACGTCATCGTGACGAGCTCGACGACGGGCGCGGGAGGCCGCGAGTACCAGCTCGACTTCATGGGGCTCCAGGGTCTCGAGCGGAGCGTGGTCTACGAGGATCAGATACGGGTCCAGACCTTGCCCACCGACACCGACCGCGAGGCCCTCGACGCAGTCACCCATGGCCTCGGATTGGGGCTCGCCCAGTACGGGAACACGATGGGGTACAGGGGCCTCGTGCGACTCGAGGGTGTCGAGGGAGGGGGTGGGGCGGGGCGCGTCGTGGCCCAGTCGGAGGTCGAGGATCCGTGGAACCTCTGGTTCTTCCGGCTGAACGGGAACTCGAACCTGGAGGGCGAATCCACCAGCGAGACCATCCGCCTGTTCTCCAGCTTTTCGGCCTCGCGGGTCACGCCCACCTGGAAGATCAACCTCCGGGGCAACATGAACCTGAATCGCGTCGAGTTCGAGCTGGACGACGGACGCTTCGTCGACCGGCGCACCGACTGGGGGTTCGATCAGCTCGTGGTCTATGCGTTCACCGACCACTGGTCGGTAGGCCTCCAGGGGCAGGCTGCGCGGATGACCCGGTTCAATCAGGATTTTAGAATCGAGCTCACCCCCGCCCTCGAGTACAGCTTCTTTCCCTACGAGGAAGCCACCCGCCGGGCTCTCACCGTGTTCTACAAGATTGGCCCGGCCTACCGGGACTACACCGAGCCGACCATCTTCGGCGAGTCGGACGAGACCCGGTTCGAGCAGGCAGTGGAGGTCGAGTTTTCCCAGCGGCAAACCTGGGGTGACGCCTCGTTCAGCGTTCAGGGGTCCCATTTCCTCCACGACTTCGCGAGAAACAACCTGTCGGTTCGCGGGAACGTCGACGTGAGGATCGTCCGAGGGTTCTCCGTCAGTTTCCGAGGAAACGTGGCGTGGGTTGACGATCAGATCTACCTGGCTGCCGGCGGTGTCACGGACGAGGAGGCTCTTCTCCAGCTCCGGCAGCGGGGAACCGACTTCAACTACGGCATCTCCCTGGGCTTCTCGTTCCAGTTCGGATCCATCTTCAACAACGTGGTCAACAACCGATTCAGGGGAGCTCCCGGAGCCCGGTTCTTCTAGGGGAGTAGCTCGGCTGCATGCATCTCCTTGAGCGTCGATTTGGCCACCTTTTCCGTGGGGGTCTTCGGTAGCTCGTCGAGGAACCGGACGAAGGAGGGCACCATGTGGGGCGCCATCCGGTCTTTGCAGTATGAGAAGAGCTGCTCTACCGAAAGGGCCGTACCAGGCCGCAGCACGACGGCCGCCGCCACGTCCTCTTCCGTGTGCTCGGAGGGCACTCCGTAGGCCGCCGCCTCGAGAACGGCAGGGTGCGACTCGAGAACCTGTTCCACCTCGAATGCCGAGATGTTCTCTCCCCGACGTCGGATGGCGTCCTTCTTCCGCCCCTCGAAGAACAGGTTTCCCGATTCATCCATCCGGCCCAGGTCGCCGGTGTGGAACCAGCCGCCGCGGAAGGCCTCCGCGTTCGCCGCGGGCATGCCGAAATAGCCCGTCATCATCAGGTGGCTCTCGCTCTCGTGAGTCGGGCGGGCCACGATCTCACCCACCCCGCCCACGGGCATGGGGCGGTCCCGGTCGTCCACGATTTGCAGGCGGAACTCGGGAAGGGCACGCCCACAGGCCCCCGCGGGATAGGGTTCGCCCGGAAGTTGGAAGGCCATGGCCCCTCCTTCGGTGGACCCGTAGCCCTCGACCAGCCTCAGATCGAACCGCTTCTCGAAGTCCGACTTGAAGGCGGGCATGGGCACCCCCCAGGCGAGGCGCGCGGGGTTGTTCGCGTCGCTGGGGTGCGGGTCCTGCTTGTAAAGAAACCCCAGCGTGGCACCCATGAAGTCGAAGACGCTCACGCCGTAACGCCGGACATCCTCCCAGAAGCGGGAGACGCTGAAGCGCTCGGCAATGACTGCCGTGGCTCCCTGGAGTAGTGCGGGAATGACGGTTCCCACCGAAGCGTCCCAGTGGAACAGGGGATAGGGGCAGTAGAGGACGTCGGATTGGCCGATGCCCAGGCATCTCGCCATGAGCCGTCCCTGCCCCAGCAGATACGACGTAGACAGCTCGCAGGCCTTGGAGGGGCCCGTGGTTCCCGAGGTGTAGATGAGCATGGCGGTCCGTGAAGGATCAACGTCCGGCGCCTGGGACAGGTCCGCGGAAGCCGGCAGGCTATCCAGATCGACCATCCTCGGCCCTCGCCGGGGTTCGGTGCCGGTCGAGCGTGGCGGCCGGGCCACGATCATGGTCCGCAGGTGGTGCAGGGAATCCGCGACGTTCAGCACGTGGGGGACGAGGTCCCCGTCCACGACCAGGATGGACGCCCGGGTCAGGTTGATTGCGTGGGCCAGTCCCGGGCCACGAAACTGGGTGTTGATCGGTGCCCAGATCCACCCGAGGCGGTTCGCCGCGAACCACAACTCGACTGCCTCCCGACAGTTGGGGAGCAGGGCCGGCAGGACGGGGGGGGGCTTTCCGGGGTCCATCCCGCCATCCGACCGCTCCAAGAGCCCGGCGAGTGCCGCTGCCCTTGCGCCGACCGCCTTCTGGAACCCGCTGTAGGTCAGGTCCGCCTCCGGGAAGCGGAGGAACCACTTGTCCGGGGTGGCTTCAGCCCAGTGCCGTAGCTGCGTGTTCAGGTTCTGTGATTCCGACACCGGTCGTTTCGGTCCTCGTATAGGTCGGCTGCAAACGTACCGGCCCGGCGTCTCCAGCGGGAGCCCGAGGCGGAGAGCCGGCCGGTACTGGAACTGGGGCCAACTCGCGATGGTCTCGGAGCGGCTTCGGTGGTGGCGAAGAGGGTCGGCCCGCGACACGCTGATGACTTCACGGGTCGGCGGTTCGCGGTTGTTTGGGAGATCGGGTTGCTCCTTGTGGCCTATGGTGGTTGGATTGTTCTGCCGGAGTATCCGCGAACGGGATGATCCGGTGGATGTCCGCCTGTGCGCTCGTGGACCACTGGGGAGGGACGAGAGATGAGTCTGACGGGTGAGCTCATCGACCTGGTCTGGGACAAGCCGGTCCAGCCGGCCGACCTGTCGTCTGCGTGTTCCTACGTCCTCGACGCCATGGCCTGTGCGGTCGCGGCTCCGGGCACACGAGCCGGCCGGATACTGGCCGGATGGGCGGCGGAGGACGGGGGTTCGGGCGTGTTGGCCGACACCTTTCGGGTGGCAGGCTTGGTCCACGTGCTGGAGATCGACGATCTGCACCGCGGGTCGGTCACCCACCCGGGTTGTGTGGTGGTCCCCGGGGCCTGGAGCGTCGCCCGATCTCTGGGAAGAGACGGCCGCTCGTTCTTGACGGCGGTCCTGAGGGGGTACGAAGTCATGGCCCGGGTGGGCGCGTCGGTGGGGCCGTCCCACTACCGGCTCTGGCACAATACGGCCACGTGTGGCCCCTTCGGTGGGGCGGCGGCGGCGGGCTCCCTCTGGGACCTCGACCGGGAGCAGCTGGTCTGGGGCCTGGGGAACGCCGGCACCCAGGCCTCGGGATTGTGGGAGTTCCTGGCGGACGGGTCCATGTCGAAGCCCCTCCACGCGGCTCGGGCCGCAGCAGCGGGGGTCACCAGCGCCGGCCTGGCTCGGCGGGGGTTCTCAGGGCCGGCAAGGGTCCTCGAGGGAGATCGGGGTTTTTACCGTGCCATGTGTCCGGACCCCTGTCCCGAGCGGCTCGCCGAAGACCCGGAGGGTCCGTGGGCCCTCCGGTGCACGTCCATCAAGCCCTGGCCGTCCTGCCGCCACACCCATCCTGCCATCCACGCGGCGCTGGAGCTTCACGAGGCGGTGGGCGACGCGCCTGCCCGTCGGGTGATGGTCGAGACCTACGATGCCGCGTTGGCCCTATGCGACCGGATGGAGCCCGCGTCGGAGGCCGATGCCAAGTTCTCTCTTCAATACTGCGTCCTGACGGCCCTTCGGGAGGGTGCCGTGGACTTCGCGTCCTTCAGCGAGGAGACGCGTCGGCAGTACGGCCGAGCCGGAGTGGAGGTGCGGGTCGGTGCGTTGCCCGAGTTCCAGGCTGCATACCCGGACCGGTGGGGCGCTCGCGTCACCGTCGAGTTGAATGGAGGGGAGCGTGTCACGGCCGAGCGACGGGCCTGTCTCGGCGATCCCGAGATGCCCATGGGCGAGGACGACCTGAAGGCGAAAGCGCGTCTTCTACTTCAACATGGAGGGATGGGAAGCGAAGAGGCCGAGACCTTCATGGCGCGGGTGCTGGGTCTGGCCGAGGCAGAGCATCTCCCCCCGCTGCCGGTCTGAGGGTCGGGCCCGGCTGCCCATCCGTGTCCGTTCCCGCCCCCGGTCAGTCGTCCTTCAACAGGCGCTCGACCTCGCCGGGCTTGAGGGCGTTGTCGGAGCGGGCCGCCGAAACGGCGACGACCACGATGCCGACGAGCAGAATGAGAATGGCCATTGCTATCACGTGACCTACCCCTCCCCAGGATGAGCTCGAGGTGCGCGGGAGGTGCGAGCCTCCCTGTCCTTGATCATCGGCAGGTCCATATCGTTGCCCCAGGCGTTCGACGGGTGTCGCGGATCATGAAATGGCCCTGCGCTCTACCCGCTTGTCCTTGTCCAGGAACGGCACGCCCTCCTTCATCCAGTCGGGCGCCTCGACATCCATGAGGTAGTGATCGAAGTACTGCTTCATGCGGATCTGGAAGTCCTTCTGATTCGCCTCCTGGGCCAGGTGGTGGGGCTCTCCCGGGTAGGACAGCAGGATCACCTCCTTGCCCAGTCTCCTGGCCGCGGTGTACAGCTCGAGGCCCTGGTTCCAGTCGACGGCGCCGTCTTCGGTGCCGTGCAGGATCAAGAACGGGGTGGCGATGTTGGGTGCTTGGTGTACCGGCGACTGGCTGACCCAACGCTCGAAGTCGTCCCATGGCTGATCGCCCATCCGCCCCTGGCTCCACTGGAGGATGGGGCCGTTCTGATTACCCGTCCGCTTGTACAGGATGTTGTTCATGCTCATCAGGTTCGTGAGGGGTGCGCCCGTCACGATCGCCGAGAACATGTCGGTCTGGGTGAGGATGAAGGACGTTTCGTACCCGCCCCACGAATGCCCCTGGAGGCCGATTCGGTCAGGATCCGCATAGCCCAGCTCGATGGCCCTGCGGGCAGCCGCCGTCACATCGTCCAACGCAGAACTGCCCGGGTAGCCGTCGTCATAGACGATGTCCGGCATAAGGACGAGATAGCCGTTGCTGGCGTACGTGGACATGTGGGGACGGTCGTCGTATACCGGGCGACTGAACTCATGGTGCCGCTGACTCATCTTCTCATAGAAATAGATGATCATCGGGTAGCGGTGCCCCGCTTCGTACCCGGCGGGCAGCGTCAACGTGGCCTGTAGCTCGTTGCCACGCTCGTCCACATAGTCCACCAACACCCGGCGGCCCCAGGCGAACTCGGTAATCTGGGGGTTGGCGTTCGTGACCTTCCGTGGAGAGCCGAACCCATTGTCGGCGACCCAGTAGTCGGGGAACTGTTCGAAGGTCTGCTTTGTGAAGACCACCCGATTCGCGTTCTCGGCCTTTGCGAGATCGCCGATCATCTCGTCGGCGAAGAGGAGGGGCTCCGGCTCGCTTCCCGGTCGCGGACGGAAGTAGCCCGATTGCTTCGTCCATTCGCCGTAGGCGGAAAGAACGGTGTTGTCCGCGCTCACCCAGTCGTCCTCCGGGTCGAGGCGAACGGTACGGAAGCGGACCTGGTCCCGCTCTCCCGCCGCGCCCGTATAGGCCACCGGGTCCCCGCCTCCCAGAGGGACGGCCCACACGTCCCAGCGGCTGTTCAACAGCACTCGGTCGCCCTCGAGCCACCCGCCCATGCCGTGAGCCGGACGCTCCGTGATCCGGTCGAATTCCCGGTCGATGAAGTCGATGCCCGTGGCCTCCGAGAGATTGTTGATCTCCAGAGACTCGAGGTCGGCGGCGTACACGGCTTCGTCCTTGGCGAAGACGAACCACCGCCCGTCGGGAGACATGCCCATGGGACGTCGGACGTCGGTGACGATCAGAGCCTCTTCCCCGGTGTCCATGTCGATGCGCACATAGTCGGCGCGGCTGCCGTCCTCGGTGAGAATGCCCCGGTAGGGCGCGTCCCTCCGACCAATGGCCCAGCGGCCAAGCTCGGGGATGTCGACCCTCGGCATGTCGGCTGTCGCGAGCCGGATCAGGCGTCCCGACGCGAGTGCGAAGGCAGCGGTATGAGTGAAGCGTCGGTCCGCGTCCGCCTGAACCATCTGGACGGACTGGAGGCGGTCGTCCGCCCAATGCCAGACGTCCACGTTGGGGGCGTCTTCTTCGTCCTTCTCCACCTCCGGCTCCTGCTCGTCCAGCCCCAGGAGCACCCGTTGGCCGTCGCCGCTCCACCGTACGGTGGCCTCCTCGGAGATCACGAATCCGGAAGGGAAGTCGTCGTCGGCGGAGGGATCGTAGGTGAATACCGAGGGCCTGTCCGCATCGAGATCCGTCGCCAGGACCAGGCGGTTGGTCCGATGGACCGTACCGTCTTCCAC
Source organism: Gemmatimonadota bacterium (assembly GCA_024638395.1). GTDB lineage: Bacteria > Gemmatimonadota > Gemmatimonadetes > Longimicrobiales > Gaopeijiaceae > JAHEKK01. The sequence continues at coordinate 6,616 of JAHEKK010000028.1, forward strand.
GGCGCCCCTGAGAGCAGCCACCTTCGCTTCGACCTCACTCCACGCCAGGTCTTCGAACCGATCGCCTCCGGTGCTGAGGGGCCGGATCCGCCCGCTGCCGGGCTCCATGACGTACAGCCCGTTCCCCGCAGTGCCGTCGGCGTCGACCAGGTAGGCTAGATAGGTGCCGTCCTCGCTGAAACCGTATTCCGAGACGTTGCCGAAACTCAGGCTCGTGCCCGCCTGGAGGTCTCGTAGCAGGAGGTCCGAGCCCTCATGATCCGCTTCGCGGTCCCGGCGGTCCCTATGGATGGCGAGAAAACGTCCGTCCTCCGAAAACGCGAAGGAACGCACGCCGGTATCCTCGGTGCGTGCCCCGTCCGTCAGGTCGACGAGGTGGAGTGCGCGGGGAACCGGCTTCCCCTCCTCCCGAAGCGCTTCGGCCTCTTCTTCGCCGGGTGAAGCCAGCATCGCGGCCCATCGACCGTCGGACGAGAACACCACGTCTGTCCCGTTCGGCGTTTCGAAAACCGTTTGACCGTCCAACTCTCGGATGAACAGCGTCGGGTCCCCTTCATTGGGGAGGTATGCGTAGGAGAGCCAGTCGCCGTCAGCCGACAAGACCACCTCGCCGATCCGGTTCCAGTCCCCGTAGTCCTCCAGCGTCAGAGGCCGCCTTTCCTGCCCCTGAAGGCCCGGGCTCGGGCCCCCGAGGAGAGCGGCGGTGAGAAACAGTCCTGGAGCAAAGCGCAGGGGGGATGGAAGCGAAGAACGCATGACCGGCCTCGGCGACGTGGGTTGTTGGATGATGGTGCTCGGGGCCATCACGCGACACAAGAGGTGTCCCGTGACCCCTCCCCCTCAGGTTGCGTGGGCCAGGACGTCCAGCAGGATCTCTTCGACCTCGCTGAGCTGGCTGTCGCTGATCACGAGTGGCGGGAGCAGTCGGATCACGCGACTCCCCGCCGTGAGGGCCAGAACCCCTCGCTCCTGGAGGGCCTGGACGAAGACCCGGGCCCGGGTGCGCACCTGGATCCCTACCATGAGCCCGACCTGACGGACGTCCTTCACTTGAAGGCTTTCGCTTCTCCTGATCCGGTCGGCGAGGCGCGCACCCTTCTCTTCTACGGAGTCCAGGAATCCCGGCTCGCTCAAGACCTGGAGGACCGCTCTCCCCACGGCACAGGCGATCGGGTTCCCTCCAAAGGTGGAGCCATGGGCTCCGGAAGGGACCTCTATGCCCCGCCTCAGTACCGTGGCGCCGAGGGGCAGGCCTCCGGCGACGGATTTCGCGAGACACAGAATGTCCGGAACGATCCCCGACCGCTGGAAGGCGAAGAGGGCTCCCGTGCGGCCGAAGCCGGTCTGGACCTCGTCCAGAATGAGCAGGGCGCCCGAATCGTCGCAGGCTTGTCGGGCGGCCTGGAGGAACTCGGTCGACGCCGGATGGACCCCGCCCTCCCCCTGCACCGGCTCGAGAATCACGGCCGCTGTTGAGTCGTCAATGGCTTCGGTCAGCGCCTCGGGGTCGTTGAACCGGACCCGGCGCACTCCGGGGACGAGTGGCTCGAAAGGGTCCCGGTATCGGCGTTCAGCCGTGACCGACAACGAGCCCATCGTCCGTCCGTGGAATCCGCCCTCGGCCGCGACAAGGCCGGAGCGTCCCGTGTGGAGACGGGCGAACTTGAGGCCGGCCTCCACGGCCTCGGTGCCTGAATTCGAGAGGAACGTCCTCGCGAGCTCCCGCGGGATCCGTTGATGCAGCGCTTCGAGGAAAGCCGTACGGGCTGGGTTCTGGAAGGAGCCCGGGGTGTACCAGAGCCGGGCGGCCTGGGCCTGGAGTGCCGCCGTCAGTGCCGGGTGCCGATGGCCCAGGGCAAGAGCGCCGTGTCCTCCGATGCAGTCGATAAAGGGGCGCCCGTTCTCGTCCCAGACCACGGCGCCCTCCCCACGGACCAGGGTGAGACCTCTCCTGCCGTAGACATCCAGGTCCCGGGGATGGCCCGTCTCCGCGGCGCCGGCGGCAAGGGCGGGTTCTCCGGGGCTCGAGCCGGTCTCGCCCGGGGGCTGCTCGCGGGTGGGGGAGTGGGCCATCAGGGTGCCGCCTCCGGCGAGGGCAGCGGACACGGGGGACGGGATCCGGCCGTCGGCCAAGCGCACCCGAGGCGAGGGGCTTTCGCCTTCCTCGAAGAGGCGACGGAGTGCCCGCACCTTTCGGCGCATGCGCCCGTCCACCCGATCCTCCCAGGCCGCGAGCTCGGCGGGCGCCACCTCACTCGCCAGCGAAGCAGGGTCGTCTTTGTCGGCCAACAGTCCCGGCGCCTCGATGAGAGACACGACGTCACCGGGGTGGAGCGTCATGGCCATGACCGTGAGGATGTCGTCGTTCTCGCTGTTGAGCGCCGTGCCGTCCTCCCCGGCAATAGGTACCGTCAGCACCGGCGTCATGCCCCGGGCCAGCAGCGCTTCGAGGAGGCCGGTGTTGAGCTGCCGGGCCCTTCCGGAGAAGTCGTGGAGCAGGAGCTTCTTCCCGTCGCGCTTCACCCTGATCCCCGGGTTGCGCCGCCCTCGGACGAGGCCCCCGTCCAGCCCCGTCAGGCCGATGGCGTCGAGGCCTGCCCTGCGGAGGGCCTCCACGAGCCTCTTGTTCCGGATCCCGGCGTACGCTGCCATCAGTGCGTCGATAGCATGCACGTCGGAAAGCACGCTGGTCTGGCCGGACATGGACTCGACGACGGTCGGGGGATGGCCGAGGGCCGCCGCGATCCGGTCCCGGACGCGGTTGGCGCCGTGGATCACCACCACCTGGCGCTGGAGCGACGCCAGGTCCCGGGCGATTCCGTCCAGGTCCAGTTGGTCGCCGCCTCCGATCTTCACGATCAGCATGTCGTGTCCCGCGGGAGGACGGAGGGAGCCGGCGAAAAGCGGGGGTCCTGGGCCGCTGTCCCCGATTGGTTTCCGGGGCGGGTCGGCTCCGGCGGAGCCTCACGGCCTGGACGCTCGCCGGGCGGATGCAGGCTGAGCCCACTCTCGTTGGGTACGGGCAGCCACTCGATGTCCGCCCCCGGAACCGTCATCGCCTCCGAGCAGACCACGGCCGCCCGTTCGCCACGCGGGCCCCGCGCGTCGGCGGAAGCGTGCAACGTGAAGTAGTCCGGGTCTTCGCCGAAGCGGGACCGTATGTGGACGCCCCCCTCGTCGGCCACGACGAGATTCAAGGCCCTCACATAGTCCGTCCGCGCCACCACGGTCCGGTCCAGGCGCTCCAGCGCCGCCGTCGAGAGTCCCGGCGGGGCTGCGCGGAAGCGGCCGAACAAGTGGAACAGACGGGCGGCACCGTTGCCGCCCGGGACCGAGAGCCTCACCCCCCGGAGCTCCCCGTTGAAGGCGAAGGCGGTACGGTCGTCGAGAAACGGCATGTTGTGTTCAACCGCCACGGGTGTGTCGCGGAACGCGCTCCGGGCATGCACGAGATACGTGGTGGACGCTGGAAAGCGCGACTCGTCCCGATCCCAGATAGGGTCTACCGAGCGGTAGCGCTCCCAGCCATCGCCCGTTCGCCATGCAAGGCCCCAACCGTCTCCCTGGTATTCTCCGCTGGTCCTGCAGCGGGCGGCAAACGCATCTAGCCAGGGCCGAACGTCGAAGGTCCTTCGGGCCGTGACAGCGAGAATGCGGCACATGGGGCTCTTGGCGACTCAAGCGGGGAAGAGACCGACGAAGCCGAGCCCCGCCGTTTCTTCCCATCCCATCATGAGGTTCATGGCCTGGACCGCCTGTCCTGCCGATCCCTTGACCAGGTTGTCGATGGCCGAGGCGACGACCAGCCGGTTCGAGAAGGGGTCCAGCTCGAATCCCACGTCGCAGAAGTTCGTGCCGGCCAGGAGTCGGGGTTCGGGCAGTCGGTGGGTTCCTGCACGCTCGGCCACGATCCGGACGAAGGGGTGACCGTCCCAGTGGTCCCGAAGGACCGCCCAGACCTCTTTTGCCTTCATCGGCTCGATCAGGAAGACGTGGGACAGCGCTGCAGCACCTCGGACCATGTCGACCGCCGAAACGCTCATGTGGACGCGAACCGGGGGTCCATACCGGGAAAGGACGCTCTCGATCTCGGCCGTGTGCCGATGGCCCGTCGCCGCATAGGGACGGACGATCCCGCTTCGAACGGGATGGTGTGATCCCGGATTGGGCTCTGCGCCGCCTTCGCTGGAGCCGACTTTCACGTCGACCACGGTGAGGTTCGGGTCGGCGAGGCCGGCGGCGAAGAAGGGCAGGAGTCCGAGAAGTGTGACGGTGGCGTTGCAGCCGCCCGTGGCGACGTGGGTCGCCCGGCGCACGGCCTCCCGGTCGATCTCGGCGAGGCCGTAGGTGAACCTCCCGACGACGTCTGGCCGGGGGTGTGAGCCATAGTGAGGCTCGTACCGTTCGGGGTCCTGAAGGCGGAAATCTGCGCTCAGGTCGATGATGCGGGGTGCCAGACCCTCGATCCCGTCCCAACCCGCCGACGCCTGACCGTGAGGCAGCGCGAGGAACAGTATGTCGCAGGGTTCCAGATCACCGGGATCCGAAAACCTGAGAGAGGTGTGCCCGCGCAGGTTGGGATGGGCACGGCCGACCGGTTTTCCGACAAGACGCCGGGAGGAGACCTGGGCGACGTCCACTTCCGGATGTCCCAGCAGGAGGCGTAGTAGCTCCCCGCCGCCGTATCCCGAACCACCGAGAATGGACGCCCGGATCATGAAACCTGGGGCAGACCCAGTCCGAGACCATCGGAGGCCATTGCCATTACGTGATCCGCGACGATCCCGGGGATGTTCACGCCGGTGGTTTCGACCGAGTTGCGAAACTCCATCGTCCCGTTCACCTCGTTGACGAGGAGTCCGTGGGGGGTCTCGAAGAGATCCACGGCCACCAGCGAGCCCGCAACGGCGGCCGCCGCGGCTTCCGCCACGGCCGCGAGGTCCTCGTCGACCGGGCGTCCGACCGCTCGGGCCCCGAGAGCCGTGTTGGTTCTCCAATGGGTCGAATGGCGCTCTATGGCGGCGATACACCGACCCCCGACCACGAAGGCCCGTATATCCATGCCTCCGGTCTCGATGAATGGCTGCAGGTAGGTCGCCGCATGAGGCGAACCCCCCACCGCCTCCTTGTGTTCGAGGGCCAGCTCGAGGGCGTCACGGTCGTTGGCCTTGCCGATGAGTCGACCCCAGCTCCCGACCACGGGCTTCAATACCAGGGGGAAGCCCAGCTGCCGTCCCGCCTCGAGGCCGGACTCGCGGCCAAACGCCACGGAGGCCGACAGCGTGGGAACGCCCTCCCCGATCAGGGCCAACGTCGTCGCGGCCTTGTCCCCGCACGTTTCCAGAACCCGGCTGGGGTTGACCACCCTTGCGCCATGGGCTTCCAGCCACCGGGCCAGGGTGACGTTCCGCCAATGGCTCTTCGACCGCGCCAGGACGACCTCCGCGTGGGGCACGTTCTGGGGCCATGCCGACAACGTGCCATGCACCTGACGGTCGTCCACAGCGTGTAGAGCGATGTCACGGCGACGAAACGCCTCGATCAACATCTTCTCCTCGGGGCGGATCCCGGTGGAGATCAGGACCACGACCGGGTCTCGCCCCTGCTGTCCGTGGGAACCGGCCACGGGATCCTCGCCGCCCGGGATGCTACTCTCCCCAGTCTTCCGCCGGGGTGGGCGCCACTTCGAGGCGGACCGGCGTGAGGGTCCGGACCTCGATCTCCGAGCCGCAGTCATCACAGTCCAGGAGTTCTCCGACGATCACGTCGGGTGTGATCTCGACGTCCCCCCCGCAGACGGGGCACTCTGCAACGGTCAATACGGACATGGCGTTCCTGGTCTCCTCAGTCGTTCTCGATTCGTTTCGATGGCGACGATTTTCCGGGCCACCGCCGGGAACCCTTGGGCTCCGAAAGGGCCAACGATGGGGGGATCCGGCGCAACCACAAAAGGAATCGAGAAAACCATGTGTTTCAAACGAAAAAAGTTTGATATATAACATTCTATGAAGAAGATCTCCGACGCCGTCGCCGAAATCATTGACGTCAATCCCGACTTCCGGACGGGATTGGCCGAGGGCTTGATGAACCTGAGTCAGCTCGCCCGCCACATCCTCCCCCTCGTCGAAGCGCGGACGGCCAAGACGGTGCGGCCGTCGGCCGTGGCCATGGCGCTGTCACGCCTACAGAAGGAACTGGGGCGTGGAGAGGGGATGGGGTTCCCCGGAATGGCTGAACGGGTCACGGTGCAGCGGGGCCTGGCCGTGTTGACGTACCCCAACACCGTCGAGTGCCAGGCGGCGCTCCCCCAGCTGCAGGAGCGGGTGAGGCAGCGCGACGGATTCCTCACCGTCACGGAGGGGATGCGGGAGATCACCCTCCTCGTGGAAGAGGACCACCTTCAAATTGTGGGCTCCGTCATGCAGGTAGCGCCCCTGGGTGAGGTTCGCGGTATCGCGGGCCTCTCGATCTCCCTGACCCGCGACAACCTCCGGACCCCCGGGGTCCTGTACCGCCTCTTACAGCCCTTGGCGCTCCAGGGGATCAATGTGGCGGAGGTGGCGTCTACAACCCGCGAGTTCCACGTCTACATCCGCGAACGGGACGTGATGCTGGCTCTGGATTCCCTGTTCGCCGCGTACGGGAGACGTTGACCGTCGGGTTGCGGTACGCCACGCCTCCGGATTGGTCCCGACCCTCTGGGGTGGTCGGGTTAGCCCGGTGCCGCGCACCCCGTTGAGTACCCTGACCGTTTGATTTGTCTTATAAAACTTGACAAATAAAGAGGGCCGGCAGTTTCTTCGGAGCGGAAAAGGGTCCATCATACGCGGCACAAGGACTTCCTATGACCAGACGCCAGAGCCTCGGTGAGTTCGAGCACCTTCTTCTCGTCGCCGTCCTTCGCCTTGGCGACGGGGCCTACGGCGTGAGCATGAAGACCGAGATCGAGGCCCGGACCGGACGCTCGGTGACCCTGGGGGCGATCTACCCCACCATGGACCGCCTGGAGGCCCGGGGGTTCGTGACGTCGTCGATGGGAGGCCCGACCGGCGGCCGGGGCGGGCGGTCCCGAAGGGTCTTCCGCGTGACGACGGCGGGGGTCGAAGCCGCGCAGAAGGCCTACGGAGTTTTCCGGGCCATGTGGGATGGTGTGGAGGCGGGATCCTCGAGGTCTGGCGACTGACGTGCCACGCCTGGATTGGGCTGAGGGACTTGTCCGCGCCGCGTCGTTGCTCTTGCCCAGACGCCACCGGGAAGCCTTCGTCGGTGACCTCCTGGAGCTT